>JBBAAW010000046.1:0-2569 GCA_041658075.1 Patescibacteria group bacterium | reverse complement strand
TCCACCTGTCTGCAATCTACCTTTGATTATTTAACCTGACAAGGGCTTGACTTCTAGTTAGGCTCGATCGGACGGACACCCCAAATTTTAAGTTTACTTTAAAAGGGGACATGTTAGAGTATATAAATCGCCGTAAAAGAATTTGTCCATGTCAAATTCAAAAAGGTGTATTACCGCGCAATATATTTACTACGTAAGAAGAGCTATAATATCCAAGTGAAGATATATGTTGTTATCACATCTTTTAATGAACCTGGAACAATTGGTAAGGCTATTGAGCAGATAATTTATCCAAACAAGGATTTGTGGTCGTCATTACAGCTTGTAGTTATAGCCCCAGACGAACCCACGCTGAATAAAGCTGAAGAGGTGTGTCAAAAGTACAATTTTGAAAAATTTATATTAGTTAGGGATCCCGGGCAGGGCAAACCTGTAGCGTTGAACTTAGCCGTTGAGACAGTCACAAAGAATGGTGTTATCACTCGTCGAGACGATCTGCTAATACTTACCGATGGTGATGTTTACTTGGAAGACGATGCAATAAAAAATTTACTCAATAACTTTCGTCACGACGGGAGGACAGGCGGGGTAGGGGGGCATCCAGTTTCTGTTGATAGTCAACAAAACATGTTTGGCTATTTTTCTCATCTTTTTTGTGAGGCAGCGCACGTTCGTCGCACCGCTTCGTTTGCGATAACGACTGTGTCCATGAGTGGGTATCTGTACGCAATTAGGGGCGATTTGTTGGGTCAAATTTTTCCTATTCCTGCCCAAACGAGAGCAGAAGATGCCTACATCTCTCAAAAAGTTCTTTCGCTTGGATATAAAATCGCCTATGCTCCAAATGCGTTGGTTTATGTTAAATTCCCAAAAAATTTGAGCGACTGGTACAAGCAGAAAACCCGTTCTTTGGGTGGTAATATTCAGCTATCCAACCCGTCTCTTCATTCGTTGCCTCTACACCCATCGTCACCCCGTCGATCTATTATTCAAGACCTGCAGATGGCGTTTTTTCCTTTACTGTTTGCTAAGTCGCCAAAAGAGCTTTTCTGGTCGCTATTACTGTATCCCTTGCGACTTTTTCTTTGGATAAGGATTTACTACAATCACGCTTTAAAGCGATATAAATCCGGTGCTTGGGAAAGAATAGAGAGCTCCAAATAATTACGAATTACGCGTAATCTAGGTAATACAATCCTTGACTTACGCGTAATTAATGGTATTATGACCTTATGTTTAAAAGGGTGATTCAAGGTAGCATTAACGGAGATTTTTTTAAGGGTAAGGCAATTGTGATTGTGGGAGCTAGGCAAGTAGGAAAAACCACTCTAGTGAATCAAATCCTTTCTGACTGTGTAAAGAGCATTAAGCGTTTTAATGCCGACGACCCTGCTGACAGAGAGCTTCTCGAGAACAAGAATCTAGAAGTGTTAAAGCAAATAATTGGGGGTAGTGAGATAATTTTTATCGACGAAGCGCAAAAAGTCAGCGACGCGGGCAATATGTTGAAGTTGCTTATCGACTACTACAAAAAATCAAAACAGTTTATTGTGACGGGATCTTCAAGTTTGAACTTACTGGATGCAACCAGCGAATCTTTAACCGGAAGGAAATTCACATATACACTCTTTCCCTTGAGTTTAGAGGAAACTTATGTCGATAAAAACCTACTTGACATAAGAAAAAACCTTGAGAGTCACCTTATTTATGGAATGTACCCGGAGGTGGTTATGCAAACTTCTTTTGAAGATAAGGCCAGAATTCTACACGAAGTGTCTTCCAGCTACCTTTACAAGGATATATTTGACTATCAGGAAGTAAGAAATCCCTCGGTATTGAACGCGCTCCTTAAGGCTCTGGCACTCCAGATAGGGTCGGAGGTTTCTTACTCCGAGGTCTCAAAACTAATTGGTGTAGATGTAAAAACTGTTGGAAGGTACATAGATCTTCTGGAAAAAAGCTACGTTCTTTTTAGAATGAGCGCTTATACAACCGGGAAGAGGCGGGAAATCTCAAAAAATAAGAAGGTTTATTTCTACGACGTTGGTATTAGAAACTCCGTAATTGACAACTTTAGCGAAATCGATTCCAGGAATGACGTTGGAGTGCTATGGGAAAATTTTCTGATAGTAGAACGCATGAAGTTTAAGTCGTACCATACTATTTATAACAAGCAGTTTTTTTGGAGAACTTACGACGGTAGTGAGATAGACTTGGTAGAGGAGGGATCGGGAAAACTATCTGGCTATGAGATTAAATGGGGCGACAAAAAGCCGACAGTTCCAGAGAAATGGCGGGAATATAAAAATAGTTCCTACCAGGTGATTAATAGAGATAGTTTGTTGGACTTTGTTTTATAAGCCTTTGGTTCTTGCCGACTCTGCGCATTCAAGTGCCGAGTTACGGTATTGGGCACTTGGGGTCACAAACGCAGAAAGAATGCTGCACATCACGTTTACCTATCATAGTAAAAAAATAAGGGTAATTTCTGCTCGGGATATGAGCAAAAAAGAAAGGATAGAATATGAAGAATTTAAAAAAAGAGAATTGTGCTTAACTTTCATTTGGC
>JBBAAW010000045.1:0-2886 GCA_041658075.1 Patescibacteria group bacterium | reverse complement strand
CCGCAGGAATAATTTTTCGGAAGTGGTCTGGAAGAAGGTCCTCATGCTCTGATGCGTTTGACCGACAATTATTCCGTAGACCACCGTCCAAACCATAAAAAGAAGATCAATATTTGAAGAAAGATAGACCCGATAAAGCCAGACCAGGGTGAGGTAAATGATCCCGTGAAAAAGGATCGCCAGGATTTCCGCGACAGCGCGGCTGATGATGACCGAAATGTCCATGAGGTGGTGTTTGGTGATAGCGTAAGTAATAAAAGCAGTCAAAACTATTGAGAATGAAGGACCAGTGGCGGTAAAGCTTGTATTGCCGATAGAAGGCAAGATTAAGTTTGTCACTATCGGCAAACTGCTCCCGATTAAGAAGCCAAAAAACACATAAGCGATCTGTTGCTTCTCTCTCCCTCCTACCCGACGATACTTCATAATTAATTTGGCAAGAGCAGCCAGCATATAGCAAAGAAAATAAATCGTGTAGACAACGTAAAAAGGTCCAGGGACTAAATTTAACCCCCAAGACACTTTTTCGACCCCCTGAACTATTTGATTTGAAAGATCGAGAATTAGCATTAAAATGATTGGGCCAAAGATTATCGTTTTAGTTGCTCTTGAAATTGGCTTTTCCTGGCTAGGAAAAACCAACGAAAAATATAATAAAAAGCCGGGTATAAAACTAGTACTGGCATAGGCCATTTTACTGCACCACAAAGCAAATCCTGGCTCGCTAGTATACCAATATAAAAATATACTTGTCGTCCAAATAGCTATTGAAAAATTAATGACGGAAAAAGCACGGTTGGCCTTACTTTGGTAGTTATTCAACAGCAATAACAAGCCCATACTAAAATTCGCGATAAAAACATATAAGGGCAAAAGATATTCTGGCCGGTCCAAAACCAATAAGATGGTTGTACTAAGCGCGGAAACCATTAAAATAAAAAGGAAGAAAATCCGCATCGTTTGAATTATAACAAAAAAATACTAAAAAATCTCAATAAACCAATAAACCTTAAATTGTTATCTTAATAAGATAATCTTGTCCAGCATAACCTTCTTCAATGGAAATGTTTTTTTCTTCAAAACCGTTGTTAGTTAATTCGTCTAAAATTTGCTGCCGCTTAAATAAAACATAAGTTCCGCTTTCTACTCCTTCCAATATCGCCTTATTGGCCTCGCCAACAACTCTTAATTTCGGGAACATTTTCTGGTACTCACGATAAACTTGAGCCATTGAGGCCAATCTCCCTCCGGACTTCCGTAACTCCAGATATTCTTGCTTCATGTGATTCAACAAAACATTAATCGGCTTAAACCCTCTCTTCAGAACAGAAAACACAACAACCCCTCCCGGTTTTAAAACACGCTTCGTTTCTTTATAAACTTTTACCCTGCCGTCTGCGTCTAAATAATTCAAGACGTTATTTGCCGCAACAATGTCAACTGACTGATCTTCTTCTGGCAGTTTTCCGACGCACAAATCCAATTCAACTGTCTTCGCAGTTTTGTCTTTCCCCCTATGTATCGCTAAACCTGCTTGAGAGTTATCGATTGAAGTAACTTTACAGCCAAGGCTCGCAAAGGAAAGAGACAAATTCCCCGTTCCTGAGCCAAGGTCAAGCACTTTTTTTTCTTTGCTCGCCCCAGCCAATTCAACCATTCGATTTAAAAGTTGTTTATATGGTTTCAATTCCAGTAGAACATCATACGCTTTAAAATATTCTCTCCAATCGATGCTCTTTGTCTGTTTCCTGAAAAACAACTTGCTCCCAGGAAGGAGTTTTAACCATATCCCAGCCCTTATCCACGCTTCGCGTATAGGAATTATTGTTTCAAAAAACCTTGGCAGCCTAACAACAGTAAGAATGGCATTGCCATTAGCAATTTTTACAAATTCCCTAAAAAACCTATCTATGCGCGGCACTCCTAACCAGTTTACATTCTTTGCTGGTTTTACCCCAGTAACAACACCAGTGTTAACATTGACACGCGAGTGTAAATAATTTTCTGCCACCCAGGCCATGATTGCGATCACTGGGGCAGTTGGCCCCCGCTCAACTCCTGTGCCGTCATCATTGGGGCGAGGAAATACACTGACATCTGTTCTTTGTGTCATTCTATAAGCAGCTGGGTTCCATGTTCTAAAATCAATAAAGCTACGGCTCCAAACACTTGATCCAATTAATTTTTTGCCTATTTTTACGGCATAAGAATTTAGCATTGTCCCAAGTCCAACATTATGATGAGTTCTTAATTCAAAATTGCCCCAAATAAAGACATTATTATATTTACCCCCAATTTTCCCGGGTTTAGCGGCCACATAACCAACTAATTGGTCCGTTTCAATATCCCTAGCAGCCAAAATAGTTGTAGCGCTCAATAAATATTGATCAACACTGTCATCCTTATTTATTCCTGTGGCAAGCCCAGTAACAATCCTTAGATCCCGTTCCAATAATTGGAGAGATTCTTGCCGCCCATTTTCAATCAAAGTCTGTTTTACTGGCATATAAGGCGATGTAATTATCTCGACTCTAACTTTTCTCCCGTCCCTTAGCTTAAAGATTTTCGTCTTGGTATCAGAAAGATAAGATTTTATTCTACTTATATTTTTAAGATCGCCCTCGGTATATGGAGGAGCCTCTTCAAGCAAGGAGGCCGGGTTAGCTTCAAATCTTTTAGACTCGCTCCCCTCGTTTTCAATTCTCACAAGGCCTGTTGTCGGTGCAGACGTGGCGTCCCGCATTTTTCCTAGATCGCCACCCGCGCGCACCGCCCCTTCGTCACCCCGCCCCCTGATCTTTTCGATCGCCGGGAGGACCTCGCCTTTAAAATACAATCCCAGTAAAGTGATGATCCTATTCGCTTCACTCGGATCTTCCGGCAACG
>JBBAAW010000044.1:0-2957 GCA_041658075.1 Patescibacteria group bacterium | reverse complement strand
GACGACTTATATACTCTAACATGTCCCCTTTTAAAGTAAACTTAAAATTTGGGGTGTCCGTCCGATCGAGCCTAACTAGAAGTCAAGCCCTTGTCAGGTTAAATAATCAAAGGTAGATTGCAGACAGGTGGACCGAGGGCCGAGGCTGGTGCCCCTTTGAGTCCAAGAAACTTGGGGGGCGGGTTCGATCCCCGCGCGGTCCACCAATTTATAACATACGTTGTCATATTGACATTTTGAAAGCACTTTGATAGAGTACCTATATTCTTGGACTCGAAGGGTGTTGAGCCGAAAGCTTACCCCAAGCAATTAATCCCGCATATGCGGGATTTTTTGATCGACTCTATAATACAACGGCATATTCTTATGCAGGTGGTTTTAGCGCTGTCTTACAAAACCGACAGGGGCAAAGACGAGAGAGAAGTTAAATGATCCTAACGCCAGTTTTTTTAACTTCCCTTGCCAATAAATTATATTTGTCATTAAAGTCGTACGGGGACATAGGATGGACTTCCAGCGAGTCGCTTACCTCGTGACCAATTATGGAAAATTTTACCCTCTCGTCAAACAAATTTTCTGAAACATTTGGCGACACTAAACACATGTCCAGATCACTCCATTTTGTGGACTTCTCGCTGACCCTGGAACCAAAAATGTATAGACTCTTAACTTTGTATCCATTTTCTCCCGCTTTTGTGGCAAGCGCTTTTGCTACTTTGATGTAGTTTTTATTAATTTGTGTTATAGACTTTTTTCTATCCATATAGCGGATAAAAATTGCTCATTGGCGTAATTATAACATGATTTTTTAGGTTGTTTTTATTTTTATCTTTTCCCATATTTTTTTATTTTTCCTCTCTTCTTCTTTTCCCTTATCAATCCCTACTTCTCCCTAGGGCGATCCTGTTAACGAGCCGAAGCGGACGGCGGAACCTTCGTTCATAACGGCTTTTATTTCAAATGATATCCTTTTTAGCCCAAAAATTCCGCTAAGGGGATAAAATTTATTTTAAAACCGCTCCGCTCAAGCATCTTTTTTAGATCCCACGTTACCAAAGTTAAATTAGTACACCCTAAATTTTTTCCCGCCAAAATCAGGTTTCGCACCTCCCTTTCCGGTAAAAGCCCGCCGTTGACAATATAAGAAACCTGCACTAGTTCAATAACCTTTTCTCCTTTGCGCACCACAAAATCCACCTCGTATTTCTGCTGATTTCGCCAATAGTATAAGGTATCGCCAAACTTTTCCCTGGAGCGAGTCAATAATTTTTCAAACACCTTGTGCTCCATAAGTCGCCCAGTATTTTGAGAAAATGCTCCGGCCAGCCGGGTCACAAAAAACGAGTCCACAAAATAACATTTTTTACTTGCCTGCATCCGATTCTTTACATTAGCGTTATGCAAGTAAAGACTATGCAGAAAATACGATTTTTCCAGATGACTCAAGTATCTGCTAACTGTTGCCTTGGAGGTTGTAAAACCCACGCTATTTAGAGAATCGGTAAGTTTGCCAACAGTATATTCCGTGGAATTAAGAATCAAGTTTAAAAGAGCGGTAAACTGATTCTCCACGCGCAACTTATATCTCTCAATTATGTCTCTTCTAACAAAAGTCTGCAGGTACTCATCCAGCAACAGATACTTTTTACCTTCCTCCGCAAGCACAACTTCCGGAAGCCCTCCATAGGTGAGAAATTCCCTTAAATTGCGCAAAACCACTTCTTGGGAGACATTTTTAAGGTCAACGTTTTTAAACTTTGCAAACTCCCTAAAATTTAACGGAGCCACATGCACATTTAAAGAGCGACCCCGCAGTTCCGTAGGAAGCTCGTTAGAAGAAAGTTTTGACGACGAGCCCGTAAGAACCAGCTGATACTGCTTGGTTTCATTAATACGACGCACCCATTTACCCCAATTAGGAATGTTCTGCACCTCGTCTAAAAGTAGAGTTAACTTAGGATTGTCGCTTATTTCTTCTATTGTATCCAGAAGAGCAGTAAGACTTTGGGTTTCTTGGGGAATCCTTTCGTCTTCAAAGTTTATATAAACGCAGTTCCTTTGACCTAGTTTGGCAGCTAAAGCTAAAAGAAGGTATGTTTTACCGGTACGACGAAAACCGGTGAGAGTAACTACTTTGTTTAATGTTGCGTTTGGAGAAACAAAATCCGTTAAGTCTGTTTCTCTTGGTATTATGGCAGGCAGCGGACGTTCCCACCATTCCTGAATTATTTTTTGATATAACTGTTTCATAGCATCGACTCTATAATACAATAGCATATTCTATTGTATCATAACCCGAATCTTACGGCGGAACCTTCGTTCATGAGAGTTTTTATTTGGATCCCTGTCAACGCGTAGTTGAAAATACGTACGTCATCTATCTGGCCGTCAAAATAATTAGTTGAGGTATAAGATCTGGTACCTATGGTGATATTACTTGTGGTTGCCATAGCATCTGATCCCATAGCAGTTGCAGTACCGGTTGCTTTCCCATCGATATATACTTGACCATTGCCTGCTCTGGCAATAGAACAGCCGATATGATGCCAATTGGTGTCGGCAATGGTTACAGTTGAAGTAACATCCGTTGCATCTTCACTACAGGTTACTGTGTCATTAGCATTTATCATGAGCCGCCAACCGTCATTATCCGCGTCTTCTTTACCCAGTACATATTGAATAGCTCCGGTTGTTCCCCTTTTTACCCAGGCAAAGAGAGAAAAATCTTGGGTGGCGGTATCAAATCTAAGATTAGCGGTATCGGTTATTGTTACCTTATCATCAACTCCATCAAGATCAAGCGACGCGTTAAACTTACCGGTGGCGCCATTGTTCCAGGCTTCAGAACTTGTTCCCGAAGTACAGGTTCCTGCAGTAGTATTGGGGGCAGTGGAACCAATACCTATAGTGCCGTTTAAAGATGAATCGTAAGCGGTATTGGTAGAGTGGGCCACAGT
>JBBAAW010000043.1:0-3006 GCA_041658075.1 Patescibacteria group bacterium | reverse complement strand
TAAGATGGTATACTTTATTATATATGGAACAAAAAACAGCGCTTCTTGTGGAGGATGAGCCGCTTTTGGGAAACCTTTTAAAGGCGCGCCTTGAAAAAGAAGGCATAAAAGTAATATTAGCCAAAGATGGAGAGGTAGCTCTTGGTATATTGAGTCAGACAAAACCCGATGTTATTCTTTTGGATTTAATTTTACCGAAGGTTTCCGGCTTTGAACTTATGGAAAAATTAAACGCTGATTCTCAACTTGAACGAGCTCCGATTATTATCGTTTCAAATTTAGGGCAGGACTCCGATATATTAAAGGGGCAGTCGCTTGGGGCGGTTCAGTATTTTATAAAAGCAAAACTTTCCATAGAAGATCTTGTGGCGCAGGTGAAAAAAATTATTATGACTTAAGAGTGAGTTTATAAGAGAAATTAGCCCATTGGGATTATTTTTTAGTTTTCCAACTTTCTACTTTTCTCTCTCTACGAGAGATCTGCCGAAGGCATGATAACTTTATAAACTTTTGCGCTTGATTATGTTATCCACAGCCCCCCCCCTCCTTAGTTACTTTTATGATATAATAACGATAATAAAAAAAGTCGAGAAATTCACCCTCCTAAATTTTTCTGTAAGAAAAACTTTGGAGGATAAACAAAATGACAAAAAATTTATATAAAAAAGGTTTCACACTCGTTGAATTGCTTGTTGTCATCGCGATTCTTGCGGTGTTGGCCGTTGCTGTCGTTGTAATCTTGAATCCTGGAGAACTCATCAAGCAGGCGCGCGACTCCACAAGAATTTCCGATCTCGCGGCGTTGAATAGCGCCATCGCGCTTTACTTATCTGATGTTGCGACACCGGCTATAGGAGCTGCTGGATTTTGCACTTCAGGCGCTACAACAAAGGGATCATTAGCATGTACCGCCTCAACTTCTACCGTTACGACGGGGAGCGGATGGGTAACAATAAACTTTGGAAGTATCTCAAGCGGTTCTCCGCTTGCGCGATTACCATTAGATCCCATTAATGCTACAACCGCTTCTACAAACTGTGGGACTGGCTTGGACGCGTGTTTTTATGAGTATCTCCCAGGAGGAAATACAGCTCTCACATATGAACTCAATGCCTCTATGGAGAGTACAAAGTACGCAAATGGAGGCGGATCTGATATAGAAAGTACTGATGGTGGAGATAAAGCAAACGCTTATGAAATAGGAAATAAACCTGGACTTAGTTTATAGAGAAGTTATAAAGTTAGAAAATAGAGAAAGTAGAGAAAGTAGTAAAGTAAAAAGTTTGTAGTTGGTAAAGCTCCCAATACGCTTGGGAGTTTTTATTTGGTTCATTAGTATTTTTTCTGGTATAATAAGAAAGTTACAAAGTTTATAAAGTTAGAAAGTTGGGAAAGTAAGAGAGTTTAGAAAGTTATTATGCCTTCGGCAGATCTCTCGTAGAGAGAAAAGTTAATAAAGTTAAAAGTTCATAAAGTATGATTAATCTTCCTCAAGAGAAAATTAGAGACATACTGCTTAAGGCGGGAATTATTGACGTACAGTCCTTTGATGAGATTCGGATTGAAGCGGAGCGGAAACAGCAAAATGTTGTTGAAACAATACTCTCGCAAGGACTTATAAATAAAGATTATTTTTACCTCCTTCTTTCAAAATCGCTTGGTGTGCCGCGGGTGAATTTGAGCGTGGTAAAAATAGACGAACAGATATTGAGAATTCTTCCGGAAGATATCGCGCGAAAGAGAAAAGTAATTGTTTTTGAAGAGGATAAGATAACAGGCAAGTATAAGGTGGCGATGGAAGATCCTATAGATTTGGAGACAATTGATTTTTTGACGCTCCGTCTTGGAAAGCAGATAGAGCCGTTTCTCGCGACGGAAGATGATTTGAATCAGGGGTTCTCGCTCTACGAGCAAAAACTTACGCAGGATTTTAAGACGATCATTGAACAAAGCGTGAAAGAATCGCTTCGGGCAAAGGCGCGCGGCGTAACACTGGAAGAAGCGGCTCAAGATCTTCCGATTGTCGCGATTGTAGACAATTTGCTTTCCTACGCGATTTCATTGCGCGCGTCTGATGTGCATTTTGAGGCGCTTGAAGACGGTGTGCTTGTGCGTTACCGAGTTGATGGAATTTTGCGCGAGATTATCCGTATGCCGAAAGAAATTCTTCCCGCCATTGTCGCGAGAATAAAAATCCTTTCAAGTTTAAGAATTGATGAACACACTCATCCGCAAGACGGACGTTTCAGGTATAGTGTTGGCGGGGCTGTTGATATTCGTGTTTCAATTATACCGACATTTTATGGGGAAAAAATGGTTTTGCGTCTTTTTGCCGCGGCGCAAAAACCGATTTCACTCGCCGATCTCGGACTTTTTGAGGAGGAGACAAAACTTATAGAAGAAGCGATTAAAAAAACATATGGTATGGTGCTCGTATGCGGTCCGACAGGATCAGGTAAGACAACAACGCTATATTCAATTTTGAATATGTTAAATCATCCGGAGGTGAATATCATAACTATTGAGGATCCTATTGAATATGATATGCGCTATGTAAATCAGATGCAGGTAAATAATGCGGCAGGTATCACGTTCGCGAACGGTCTAAGGTCAGTGCTTCGCCAGGATCCGAATATTATTATGGTCGGTGAAATTCGCGATGGTGAAACAGCAAATATATCAGTACAAGCGGCGCTTACAGGACATCTTGTGCTTTCAAGTATTCACACAAACGACGCCCCAACAGCCATTCCGCGTTTTGTGGATATGGGAGTACAGCCGTTTTTGATTTCCGCGGTTATCAACACGATACTCGCGCAACGTCTCGTGAGAAAGGTCTGTATTGATTGCATAGAATCATATATTCCAACAAAAGATGTTTTGTCAGCTATCCAAAAAGAACTTGTTGATTTAAACGTTGATCCAAAAGCCGTTAAACTTCCCGGAACATTTTATAAAGGCGCCGGGTGCAAGGTATGCGGACACACGGGTTTTGTCGGACGAATC
>JBBAAW010000042.1:0-3401 GCA_041658075.1 Patescibacteria group bacterium | reverse complement strand
ATTAACCGAATCTTATGTAGTTTCCAATCAAAAGATTAAACAGGCTTTGGGTATAGATAAAATGCCTTTGGGTCGGAGGAAGGATTTAGGAAAACGGTGGAGAGTTTGTAGAGACGTTGCATGCAGTGTCTGTACCGGATAGTTTATAGCCAGGAATTCTTGGCAAGCTAAGAGGCAAAGCCGGGCGGGAAATTGGGTAACGGATTATTTATTATTCGTTCCAATAATTGTTGAATATTCTGGACTATACTGTACAACTTATTCTGGAGTAAAGTGTACAACTGATTCTGGAGCAAAGTGTACAACTTTTTAAGAGGTCTTTAAAATATAAAGATTTTTTTGCCGGGGTGCGCAGCACTAACTACGAGGACATTCTGGCATATAGTGTACAACTGATTCTGGAGTAAAGTGTACAATCTGAATAAGTAAAGGGATTGATTTGTGACATTTGTGGCTTTTTAAAACAAAGACACAATGGCAAACAAATCAATCAGTATGATACAAGTTAGACGCATTATTCAATTAAAAGCCGAAGGGTTAAGCAAGCTCAAAATATCCGGGTCACTTCATCTTCACCGGGCAACCCTTGATAACTACCTTTCCAAATTTGAGGCTACTGGAAAAAGTTATCCCGAACTCTTGCAATACAGCGATGAGCAATTAACCGCTTTAGTTTATAATGATCCTATAGGCCCAAAGGCCGATAGTCGCATCGATGACCTAAAGAAACACATGGATTACTTTAAGTCCGAACTTTCACGTGTGGGCGTCACCCGCAGGACCCTCTGGGAAGAATATCAGGCAGCGAATCCGGAAACCTACCGTTACGCCCAGTTTTGCGTGCATTTTGCCCGATACATCAAAACTACCAAAGCCACCATGCATCTTTCCCATCGTCCAGGGGAATACCTTCAGGTTGATTTTGCAGGAAAGAAATTACATTATATCGATGTGCATACCGGTGAAATCATACCATGCCCCGTATTGGTCTGCACCCTACCGTATAGCGGTTATACCTATGTGGAAGCTCTTTCAACGGCCAAACAGGAACCATTGTTTTGTTCTATGAGCCTGAGTCAGGAATACTTTGGAGGTGTTACCAGGAATACTTTAAGCGACAACATGAAACAAGTTGTCGAAAAAAATCAGCGGTACGAATACTCGTTCCAGGAACTGGCCGATCAATGGGCTGTACATTATAATACCAATCTGGAAGCAACCCGACCACGTAAGCCCAAGGACAAACCCACGGTGGAAAACAATGTCTACCAGTCTTATCTGCGTATCTATGCAAAGCTACGCAATGAAGAGTTCTACAGTCTTTTTGAGTTAAACAAAAGGATACGGGAGCTATTATTAGAATACAACCAAGCCCCATTCCAAAAACTGCCCGGCAGCCGACAGGAACGCTTTTTACAGGATGAACTTCCGCTATTAAAACCACTCCCGCAGGAGCCCTTTGTCATTAAGCATACCACCAAGGCAAAAGTGCAGATGAACTATCATGTGATTTTAGGTGAAGACAAACATTTATACAGTGTCCCGCACCAATACATCGGGCAAACTACCAAAATCATCTACGATGCGCATAACGTGGAAATCTATATTGGCTTTCAAAGAATAGCCATCCATAAACGTGATTACCGCAAACATGCCTACACAACACTTCCCGAACATATGCCTGAACGACATCTTAAATACAACGAGACTCTGGGATGGGATGCTGACTACTTTTTATCGGTTGCGTCTAAAATCGGGGAAAGTGCCGTTGAAGTTTTTAAGAGAATACTTGCTTCAAAAGATTTTATCGAACAAACCTACAATGCTTGCCTTGGCTTAAAAAGACTCTCGGAGGTTTACGGATCATCCCGCTTTGAAGCAGCTAGCCTGAGGGCGTTAAACGGAAGCAGGATAACTTATGGGATGATCAAAAACATTTTGGAAAACAATCTGGATAAACTAGCGGTCAACCAACTAAATCTGTTCTCGATCCCAAATCATGAAAATATCCGTGGACCTCAGAATTACAATTAAATCTTAAACATAAACAATCATTTAAACCAAACATCATGAATACACAAATCACACTTGATCACCTATCAGAATTAAAGCTCCAGGGGATGGCCCGTGCTTACCAGGCAGTACTATCGATGCCCGTGCAAGACCAGCCTTCTCTAAATCAATTTATGGCCCGGTTGGCAGAGTCCGAGATCCAGCACCGAACGCAAAAGAAAACTGAAATGTTCCTGCTTCAAAGTAAGCTGCGTTATAATGCAGTTTTGGAACAGGTTTATTGTAATACAAATCGAAATTTATCCCGTGAAAATTTATTGGCCATTGCCGATTGTAGTTTTATTGAGCGATCCGAAAACCTGCTAATCACGGGTGCTACCGGGTGTGGAAAAAGCTTCCTGGCCTGCGCCATTGGAAGACAGGCATGCACTTTTGGGTACCGCACACTATACTTTGGGATAAACCGTTTTCTGGAGAAAATCTCAAGTTCCAAGCTGGATGGTTCATTTATAAAACTACTAAACCAAATTGAAAAGACCCACCTGCTTATTTTAGACGACTTCGGTTTACACCCGCTCGATACAGTGACCCGGCTTGCGTTACTACAAATTTTGGAAGACAGGTATGGGAAAAAGTCCGTTATTATAACTTCTCAGCTTCCAATTACAAAATGGTATGAATATATTGGTGAGTCAACAATCGCAGATGCAATAATGGACAGATTGGCAGTAAATGCTCATCGATTTGATTTAAAAGGAGAATCGTTAAGAAAGAAAAAATGAGGTATATTTATGTTACAAATTAATCCCTTTTTGGATTGTACACTTTACTCCAGAATCACTGTACACATTGGCCAGAATACTCAATTGTAACCTTTTCTCATTTCAATGTATTTTAACTTGTTTAATATGGAAAGAAATTCTATAATATTGGAATAACTGGAATTGTTGTATTTAGTTTTTTTCCAGTCCTTTTCAAATAATGAAATACTTATTGGTTTTTTTATTTGATCAAAAAGGTTTGCAAGTAGTGTTTCAAAATCATTTTGTTTTTGTTCTTGTTTATAACCTTCTTGTAATTTTAGCGACCTAAATAATTGATCTGACAGGAATTTGAGTTCATTATTTAAGGAATTATTTTGATTGTATGGAACGCTATCATGTAAATTGGCTCCTGATTCTTCATATCGGTCAAAATCTTTTAACGCTGTTAAATACACTCCTTTCATCATTTCCCTTTATCTGGTTACTTTCCTTTTTAAAAGAATTCCGGGCAGGATTGGCAGGAAAGAGTGACCAACCTTTTCAGGGTCGACACCTTAGCCCGGATAATATTTTTATATGTTAATCGTAATATATTACTTATTATACAGAATTCCTTTAATTTTC
>JBBAAW010000041.1:0-3469 GCA_041658075.1 Patescibacteria group bacterium | reverse complement strand
AAATCCAGAGCAGATGCTTGAGATAAAAGGATTAAAAGAATCTCAATAATATGGAATCTGATATAAAAAAATTCAGCGAGGCGGAAATAATTTTGGGCGGACTTTTCACGCTTACGATTGATGGAATTTCAGCAATTTTAGACGCATTTGCCGTTGGTCTTGTCATAAGTCCCGTTATACAAAGCGGTGTAACATTTTCAATGTGGATGTGGTTTAAAAGCAAGGGCGACAAGACAAGCGGCGATATTGGAAAACAGGTTGCAAAATACGCCGCAAACGCTCTTCCTATAATACCCACAACATTTGTTGTGTTTGTCGTGAGCGCTTATGTGCATAATCATCCTAAAATCGCTGGGAAAATCGCAACTAAGACGGCTGGTTTAAAGCCGGGCGCGGCAAAGATATAATAACCACACTCATTAATCCCACATTATATTGAATTTTATCTATTTCGTAATTCAAAGTATAATAATAAAACAGACGTAATCTTTCATTATGAAAACAATATTCGCATTGATAAAAAAGGTCTCGCTATCAATACACGGAAATGTAAACATTTCCTGTTTCTAACTGGATGAATCCCGTTAGAGACAACTAAACTATAAAATATATAATTATGAAAATACTATTGAAATCCATTAAGGTCGGCTTAATCAATGAGTCACGGATACGCTTGCTAGACGCGTCCTGCCTCTAACGGGATGAAAAGAAACATATATTCGTTTTTAATTGGTCTTTTTGTTTTGTCTTTTGCCGGTTTTTGGCAAAACACGAGCGCGCAGACAACAAATTCCGCGACAAATTCTGACAGTCAAATTATATTTACATGGGAGACCGGAAATTTTTATCCCGCCGATTTTCAAGGAAAACCGCTTCCAACGCCCGGAAGTTCCGTTGCTATTTCCGCGGAAGTCATAAAATCCGGGAAACTTTCTGATATTACTTCTTCAGATATCACATGGTACCTTGATGGCGATTTTATGCGAAAAGGATCGGGCGAGAAAAAATTCTCTTTTATGGCAAAAAGAAATAATTCTGGAAAACACACGGTGAGAGTTAAAATACAAACCAGCGAATCGTCTCTTGATTACTCAATTAACATACCAGTTACAGACCCGCTGGTGGTTGTAGAAACGCCTTATCTCGGAAACGTCGTCCCGGCGGGAGGACAAATTATATTAAAAGCGGTTCCGTATTTTTTCAACAACTCATCTATCAATCAACTCTTATTTATGTGGCAAATAGGAAACGTTGTTGAAAAACACCTGGGAGACAACGTTATTTTATTAAATATTGGAACCCCACAGACGTCTGGACAAAAAATATTTATTACCACGTCTGTCCAAAATCAAGATAATTTATTGGAATATATGAATAAAAACACAATACTTGTTGTAAAATAACAGATTATGAACTTAATAAAAAAAATATTTTTTATATTTTTTGTGATGTCTTTGTTTTCTTTTTCTTTTCTTGGGATTGTTTTAGCCCAAGACCCAAAACCGGGCGAAAAAATTGTTGATATAAACTTTCCGTGCGTTGACTGCGATATTTCCAGCTCAACGAGCATCGTTGAGTATATAGTAAAATTTTATAAATTTGGCATAGCGATTGTCGGCATTGTTGCTGTTGGTATGATTGTCGCGGGAGGAATATACATATCAATGTCTGGCGCGGTTGATAAAAAATCCGAAGGAAAGGAGATGATAACCTCGGCTATCTTGGGAATCGTGCTTCTCTTTGGGTCTTATATAATTCTACGAACAATAAATCCCGATCTTGTTAATCTAAAAGATCCCGGCGCGTTTATGGACGAGAAAAAGCCCACGGTAGATCAAGGAGCTATTGACGCGCTTGGTAAAAAGTTTTCAAGCGCTTTTTGTGGGTCTGTCGCGAGTTCTACCGACCTTATAACATCAGAATTACCAAACGTCCCAGGAAGAGATGGGTATTGCAAATATAGGAAGATTATTACCACGAATATATTTTCAATAACAGATGACGGCACGTATTATAATGAAAGCGAGAGCAATATACCACAAGGATCGACTGTGTGGAGTTATCCTTATTTTATAAAAGGAACCATCGCTGCCTCAACGGCAAAATGCCTTGTATACGCGTATAAAGAACCAGACGAAGACGCAAAAAGTTCTGTAACTTTTATAGATCTTGATACTGGTCTCGGAGTTTGTCAATTAAACGACCAACAAAACCTTAAAAGACAAGGAGAAATTGTGTCATCTGGAAAATGTACAGAGTGGTGGCTTGTTGTCTCAAAACCTACCGACCCTACTAACATCCAAAATTTTGGACCCGTCTCTGTTGGGAGTGATTTTCCCTACGACGACGCATCAAAACCGCCAGCGACAAGTACAATTCCTTCATACACCAAAAAACAAGTTGAGGATGGTGGCTATACTCCTTTGTATTGGAATTGTAAAAAAATAGTGGATGATGTTAGCAGTCTTGCTCAATGCGATTCAGTGGCTTCATGCGCAACGCTTTTCGGAACAAACCCCACTCCCAAATATGAGAACCCACAACTTAAGAAACTTATGGATAACTTAAGAAGCGATGAAAACAACGGACTCGGAAAACTTAACGGAACATCCATATTTGATTTATTCAATCATTCAACATACGATGTCTCACATCCAACGTGCAACCAATCACGCGGAAAGCCGACATTGGCCGATGGTGAGTGTTCACACGCTCTAAATTCTTGCCATTATGGCGGACCAGATGGCGATGGGGCTCTTGCTATTGATATTGGTAGTTTGTCGGGAGCAGATAGAGACAATTGGAGTAGATATTGCGATATTGCGAAAGCGTGGGGGCTGTCATGTGATAAGGTCGTGTCAACACCAGCCGGATCTACCCGTACTGACTATTTATTGCCACAAATGAAGGGGGTTGTTTGGGATGAGATAATCAGAAGAGCAAACAAATTTTCTGAAACAAAAAACGGGCGTTGTGAAAAAGATGGTGGTGGCACGCTTAATTGTGGCGACCGAAATACAAACCACATACATATAAATGCAAAGTTGTGTAATGCAAATTAATTTATGAAAAAATCATATAAAATAATAATTACTTTTATTTTGATAGCCCTCTTGGGTATTGGGATTTATGTTGTGTGGAGGCAGATTAAAAAAACATCCGTTGTAGAAATACCTAAACAAACGGAGCTTCCTCGGGGAGGTATAAAAAACAACACATCAACAGAAACCATAAAAGTGGGCGGTGATTCTGAAATAAGTTCGGAGCAGAACGCGCCGATAGTCGGTCTTATAAAATTAAGCGATGCGCTTGTTTTTGATTTTTGGGTAAATAAAAATACCGGCGACGTTTTCTATCTTGCCCAGGACGGAGGGGTTTTTGTCGCGAAAGAAGGAAAGGACGAGAATATCTCAAGTCAGCAAATACAGGCGCTTAATTCACTTGAGGAAAGTTCTTCCGGAGAAAAAAC
>JBBAAW010000040.1:0-3517 GCA_041658075.1 Patescibacteria group bacterium | reverse complement strand
AACAGTTGTATGATCTCTGCCACCGAACTCTTCACCGATTTTAGGTAAGGAGTTATCAGTTAGTTCACGGCTTAAATACATCGCTATTTGTCTTGGAAAAGCCACGGAACGAGTACGTCTTTTTGATTTAAAATCTTCAAGTTTTAAACTAAAGTAAACGGAAACAATTTGTTGAATCAATCCTATTGTGATCAATTTGGGTTTCGGTGCAGGCAGAATATCTTTCAGGGCTTCGCAGGCCAGTTCGTTTGTAATTTGATTATGGGTAAGAGAGGAATAAGCCATTACTCTAATAAGTGCGCCTTCCAGTTCCCTTATATTAGAATGAATCTGGTTGGCAATATAGGAAATAACGTCATTAGACACCTGCAGATTTTCTAATTTAGCTTTTTTACGAAGGATGGCAATCCGGGTCTCTAAATCCGGTGGCTGAATATCCGTAATTAAACCCCATTCAAATCGTGAACGAAGCCGGTCTTCTAAAGTAGGTATTTCTTTGGGGGGTCTGTCACTGGAGATTATTATTTGTTTATTTGCTTCATATAAAGCATTAAATGTATGAAAAAATTCTTCTTGGGTTCTTTCCTTACCGGCCAGAAACTGGATATCATCAACAAGAAGAATATCCATATTCCGGTATTTGTTTCTAAATTCGACTGTTTTATCGTCACGGATAGAATTAATAAGTTCGTTCGTAAACTTTTCGGAAGAAACGTAAACAACCTTAGTGGCAGGAGCACTGGTTAAAATATAATGGCCAATGGCCTGCATCAGATGGGTTTTTCCCAAGCCAACGCCCCCATATATAAAAAGAGGATTATAAGATTTGGCGGGGGATTCTGCTACCGCCAGAGAAGCTGCATGGGCAAAACGGTTGCTGTTGCCAACCACGAACGTATCAAAGGTGTACTTGGGATTTAAGTAAGTAGAAATAATATCCTCACCTATATTTCTATTTATAGAGGATACCGCATTAGCTAAATTTTCGGGAACACTAAAATCTCCCAATCTGGGGAGGACAAAAGAAAGCCCAACTTCCCGGTTCGTGACTTCCTGTAATGAGTCCTTGATTAAATCGTAGTAACGGCTTTCTAACCAATCTTTGGCAAAGTCATTTGGTACTTCGATTACCATTGTGTGGTCACTAAACTTTATAGGTTTCGTAGACTTAAGCCACGTTTCGAAAGATGGCGTGCTGACCTGTTTTTCAATAAGTTCCAAAGCCTTTCGCCATATTTCGGCACAATCTAGTAGTAGCATTAGCGGACCTCCCAAATAATTAAGAGAAAAACATACTTATTGAGAACAATTCACCAAAAGTTATCAACAGCATTGTGTAAAAAGCATATAAATCACTAATACCGTTGGGTTTGTCGGAAAGGAACAGTATATAAATCAATCTGACCCCTACAGAATAAAGGGATGAAATAAGTTGAGCAAAGGAAAAAAAAAGCCTGGTATTATTTTAAGAAGGACCTAGAAAGGCACACAGAACACAAAACAAAGAAGTTATCCACAGGTTTTGCACAAGAAAACTCTGCTCAAGTAGACCAGGGGAAATGTTTTACAAAACGACAATAACTCCTGAAAAACGAAATAAAAATACCATTCTAAAAAATGGTATAAAATTTAAATAATCGTTAACTTATTCACAGATTATCCCCAGCCTGTACCTTTATTTTCAGAAATATCCAAAACGGCAGCCGAAAGTAGATGAGACGCATGGACATTAAAAAACGTCTTTACGGCTACCGGTAAAAAGCTGTTCGGTAGGTGGAAAAAAAATCATATAGAGAGTAAATTTAGTAACTTAATGATATCAAATTTCAGGGGGGTTATCAACTGTTAATTTCAAAGTTATACACAAGTACAGGGAGTTCTGCACATCCTGATAGGCCAGCGGAAAGGAAAAAGAACGGTAGACCTTGACGGTGTAGTCGTATTAATATATAATTTTGTATGTATGTCTCAGGAAGATACAGGTTTGCTTAAAAGGAGGTGTGTTAGTTTGAAAAGGACATATCAGCCGAAAAACCGGAAACACAAGAGGGTTCACGGTTTTTTGAAGAGAATGAGTACCAAGGCAGGTCAAAATGTTATTAAAAGACGACGTCTCAAAGGAAGAACGAAACTTTCAGCATAAGGGCCGCTTCTAGTGGCCTTTTGATTGTTATGGAGCTATGATTGACTGAATCAAAGAGTATTTTCGGGGCATATTATATATGTTAGCCAAAATTTGCCTGCGGAGTTAAGAAGATGACTTTTATTAAAGGGCTTAGACTAAACAAGGAATTTGCAGAGGTGTACAATAAAGGCGGCTCTGTTGTAAACAGGTTTTTGGTGCTGTATTACCTTCCTAAAGACCAGGAATACACAAGGGTAGGTTTTTCTGTCGGGAAAAAATTCGGTAATGCCGTAAAAAGAAATAGAATGAAAAGAATTCTGAGGGAAATCTGCAGACTGCATATGAAGCAGATAAATAAAGGTTTTAATTGCATCATCATCGCCCGGCCAAGGGGCGCCGGGGAGAACTACCAGACAATAGAAAAAAGTTTCCTCAAGCTCGCCGACAAAGCGAGATTGTTAAGAAAAGAGATGCTTGATTGTGAAATCCCTAGTGATAGCGGTGATCCAGTTTTATCGTAAAGTTATCTCGCCCTTGAAACCGAGCGCCTGTCGTTTTTACCCGACCTGCTCCGAATATGCGGTCCAGGCTGTGCAAAAGCATGGTGTTATCAGGGGTGTGATAAAGGCTTTGGGAAGAATATTGCGGTGTCACCCTTTCAATCCCGGAGGGTTTGACCCGGTACAATAAATGTGCGTATTTGAAGGAGGGTTAGGACTTGACTTTTTTCGATCCATTGGTAAACGGGATGACAGAGATCCTCAATTTTTTTTACGGGCTGACTAAAACAATAGGCTTGCCTAGTTACGGCTTGGCGATAATTCTTTTAACGATTGCAATTAAAATGCTTCTGTTTCCCCTCAGTGTAAAACAGATGAGGTCATTAAAGATTACACAGCAGCTTCAGCCCAAAATTAAGGAGGTTCAGGAGAAATATAAAAAGGATCCTCAAAAAGCCCAGGCGGCTGTGATGGAGATTTATAAGCAATACGGCGCGAGTCCTCTATCGGGATGCTTGCCATTATTGATTCAGATGCCAATATTGATTGCATTATACCAGACGCTGTATAAGTTTAAATTTTCAGTGGCAGCACACGCTACTTTCCTATATAATCCGGATTGGAACTTTTGGATACACAGTCTGAAGAATCCTGATAAGTATTTTATACTGCCTGTGCTTGCGGCGGCCACTACGTTCGCTTTACAGAGAATGACGACAAATATGCAGGACCAGACCCAAAAAACCATGCTTTTCGCGATGCCTTTATTTATCGGTTTTATTACATACAGGCTGCCGTCCGGATTGGGACTATATTGGGTAATTACTAATATTGTTGGGGTAATCCAGCAGTATTTCATTAACAAACAACCAATACCAGTTGTAGTTAAGGA
>JBBAAW010000039.1:0-3615 GCA_041658075.1 Patescibacteria group bacterium | reverse complement strand
ATGAAGAAAACAATCGCGGCCCAAAAACAGAAAAGCGCCGAACAGGGCGGGGCCGTGCGGCGCGACAAAATGACCGGTAAAAAGATAATGGTTGAAAAGAAATACAAAAAAGGCGGGCTGTTTGATAAGTAGGACTCAAGTGTCTCACTAGAGTAAAAAACCAAAAAGTATTAAACCACAGAGAACCTAGCGCAGCAAAGCTGCAATCAATTTTAAAAACAACCGCGGAGAGCGCGGAGATAGTGAGATTCACTGGAAATAAGAGGGCGCGGAGAGTCACTGCTAACCCTTGCTCTCCCCTTCTATTTCGGAAATGTGATACTCTAATGAATAAATTATTATAAAACCTTATAATTATTCAGTCATCCCATCAACCGGCCTGCTCTTTCAAAAATGAGTTAGAAGTAAGGTAGAAAAGTGAACTTGTAAGACCTGTGACTGCTTTTTGGTTTTACATTAAAATTTGTGTTAAATAATTACCATACTTGGGAAGAAAGCTTTTTGCTATTGTTATTGATTTCTCTCTGTGTCCTCCGCGACTTCTCCGCGAACTCCGTGTCTTCTTTTGTTTTCGTTTTTCATCCTCTGATGTTAAACCCGAAGCGGCATATGGTAAAAATTTAGTTTAAAAAACAAACTTTCACGAAGTAGTAGTACAGAGACTGAGATAGAGGACACAGAGAGAAATCAGTAATTCATACTAATTCCTTCTTCCCAAGCAAGCTGTAATTTAATAAAATTTGTACAAAACAAAAAAATAGTTTCAGGTCATACGAGTATTTTTTTCTACTCAACATAGTCTACTGTATCAGATAATACCGCGGAGACCGCAGAGGATGCGGAGGGCGCGGAGATAAAAAATTGACTTGTTACGTTTTATAAGGGATCATATTTTATAAAATAAAAAACTTTAATTTCTCCTCCGCGTACTCCGTTATCTCCGCGAACTCCGCGGTTTTAAAGAGCCGCGAAGCAACTTGGACAACATAGATTAATTACCGGAGGTTACATCTATGTAGGTGAGAAAACCGAGGGTAAGAATATACAGGCACTGCTCAATGGTCTAAGAGCATAAGGTTCAATGTGGGGTCATAAGATCACAAAGAGTCAGAGATACTACAAACTAAAGGTTTTCTAGCACAGTTTTGATTTTTTTATATAGGTTAAATGGTTTAATAAAGTATGAAGAATTCTTGGGTAGAACGTTGAGGTTGGCGTAATTCCATACTCTTTGTGGCCTTTCTTTTTATCCTTCGACCACATAGAAAATGATTGCTGCTTTGCTGCGCTAGGTCCTCTGTGATTTCTTGTAAAAACTGCAACTGTCAACTGTCAACTGGGTTAGCAGGAATATTATGCTATCCGGCGAAGATTATTATAATTACCCCGCTGAAGGAGTTGGCCCTATGGGAGTGTTAATACAATTGGATCCCAAACGCCGGTGTAAAAACAGGACAAAAGACGGTGAAGAAGTTCAAATCCTGAGTGAGAGACATCAGGAAATACTTAAGGGCAAAATTAAAGTCCTGATCAAAACAGTTAATGCCAAAGATATCTCGGCTATCCGCACCCAGACACTCAATAAAATTGAGGAGATTCACAGCCACAAAGACTTTATCGTTAATCTGTCCAAGAGGGCTAAGTTACTTTATGAAATGCTTTTCGATGCCGGATTTCCAAAATCGAGGACTACTGAGAAAACTATCGCCGCCGGCCTGCTTTACCTCATCTCTCCCCGCGACTTCCTGCCTGATGACGTCCCCGGGCTCGGTTATCTGGATGATGCCTATATTATTAGGGAGGTATTTGAACTGGCCTGCTTTGAGATTCGAAAATACATAGCAGTCAGGGGATTCGATGAAAATATATATTTCTAAAACCGCTGGTTCAGCGGTTTTTTTATGTTATTTTATTGATCGGCTTTATGATAACGGATACCTCTTAGTCCCAAAATGCAGGCCACCAGCCAAAAACCGCCGGCAGAAAACCCGGCCAGAACATCACTGGGATAATGAACCCCCAGGTAAATCCGGCTAATTCCTACTGCCGGAATAACGCAAATCAGAAGAGCTGATACAGCCAGCTTTAATGCCTTCCCGGGGAAATTAGCCCATACCAGGTATACCATCAGTCCATAAAATATGAAGCTCATCATGGAGTGCCCGCTGGGGAAGCTAAACCCCGAGACCTCCACCAAACGGTGCAGACCCGGCCTTTGCCGGTGAAATCCGTATTTTAGAGTTTCGTTAAGAATCATCCCACCTATCAGGGCTATTGGAACCAATACGGTATCCCAAAAGTGTCTGCGCCCGATTCCTGTGTAAAGCATCATAAGCATCCCCACGATGACTAACATCCATGGGGACCCTAATTGAGATACTGCCTTCATGCCCATAGTCATTCTATCAGAACTAAAAAACCTGACAACCGAGGTGACAATTCGATCAAAGAGAAGCAGTTCGTTGAACAACAGGTCTTCCGTAAGCTTGGCAAATAAAAACAAAGCTCCTAATCCCAGAGCCAATCCAAAAATCAATTTAAAGGAAAAGGGGCCGAAAACACCAAGTTTCTTTTGTATAAACGACAAAAAGTCCCCGATAATATGTAAGATAGTCTTCTCCCGGCCAGCTGCTTTATTAACCATATTAACACCCTTTTAAAGAAAATTTTATACACCAATATATTCCACATGTTTCAAATTATCTCCTGCAACTACACTAATTAAACAGCCCCGATTCTCGGGGCTGTTGTCTGTTTTTCAATATGACGCCACTAAGTAATTTAAGTTGATTTGAACTCTCTCAAACGACTACAATCCACTAAACGGTCAAGGGTTTTTAGTGTAAATACTTTACCTCGTGTAGCAAGCAAAAGTTTCTTCATATCCTCTCGGCGAACACCAAACCCACGGCCAGCAATGCAAGCAATAACTTCAAATTTCGGCGAATCTTTAGAACGCCCTATTAAACTCAGAGAAGCAAGATGTTGAACACGGGTCACTTTGTCACGGGCTGTACCGTCATCTTCAGTTATCTTAGCTTCAATAACAACCTGTGGATTAAATTCACTGGGAATAATAAAATCCGGAGCCTGATCAAATCCGGAGACACGCTCTGCCCTTTTAGTCTTTCTATAACTCACGCGGGCTTTAGCAATTTTCGTTTTCTTCGCGGGTCATATAATTTTGATAACATGGAACTGTTGAAAGCTCTTCGGACAGATGCTTTTCAACTTCGGACCAACCTCCTAGACTATCAATTGCTAAAGCAACCACTTTAAGCTTCTCGGAAGTTGGTAATTCTAGTTTCCAATCTTTTCGCAAATTCCAAACAGCTAAACCTTGGTCTGTATTTCCACACACTAAGAATCATTTCCTGCAATAATTTAACAGAGGACTAAGGCGGCCTCATACATTTTTGGCACAGGAGGGGTTGGTGTGTTCCGGAGGGCGGGACTCACTTGCTGGAGGGGTTGGGTATTTTATAAGGGTTTCCCTTGCGCTGCCGTCGTTGGCAATCTTGCTGCCACATGCAGGCCGCAAGGCAAGGGGTCCCTCCCCAAATTGTTACCGTAACTCGGTCAAAAAAACGACCGAGTCGCCGACAATTTGGGGAA
>JBBAAW010000038.1:0-3772 GCA_041658075.1 Patescibacteria group bacterium | reverse complement strand
CATACCAATGGATAAAATAAAGCCGGCAATACCGGGCAAAGTTAAAGTAACGGGAATAATCTTAAAGATCGCCAAAACAAGCGCGGTATAAAGCAAAAGTCCAAAGTTGGCAATTAGCCCTAGTCCGCCGTACAAAACAACCATAAAGATCATTACTACCCCAAGTCCAATAGCCCCAGCTTTTAAACTTTTCTGCACCGACTCGTTACCCAGCGTAGCCCCCACCGTTTGTTGTTGAAGAATAGAAATGGGCACGGGCAGGGCTCCCGCGCGGATTTGCAAACTTAACGCCCGCGCGCTTTTCATATCAAAAGTGCCGTTTATCACGGGATCGCCCGTAAGTCCGTTAGCTAAATCTTGATCGATAACTGGCGTGGAGATGGGAAATTTACTTTCATCTAAAAACAAGGCTACGGGCCTGCCCACATTGGCTTTTGCTAGATCACTAAACTTCTTCCTACCCTCCGAGGTAAATCTAAGCTCAATCTGGGGCGATGTTTTATCCTTTAATGCCGTTCCTTGAGAAAAAACCACCTCCGCACCGCGCAAATCCGCCCCCGATATACCACTATCCACCCAAAGTTCCGGCTTTTGACGGTAGTCTACGGATGTATCCTGCGTCCACTCCAACTCTTTGGGCAAAGTTTTAAACCTTAACTGCGCCGTTTGTCCAATGGCGTCCACCGCCATTTTTACATCGTCAATTCCGGGAATTTCCACCTCAATTCTATACTCGTCGCCAACTTTTACTGTGTTAATTTTTGGCTCAGCAACTCCCAAGTAGTCAACCCTTCTTGAGATAATCTCTCTCGTGGACTCAAAAGCCTTTGCCCTATCACTATCTCCCAATCTCGACATATCAACTTTAAGAACCAGCTTGACTCCCCCCTGTAAATCCAAGCCTCTTTTTATATCACGGAAATCTATATTTAACCGACCTCCAAGGAGTCGAAAAGAATATCCTCCCACTGATGTATCCACCCCCACTTGAGGAATCTTAACCGGAACGGATGGCATTGCAACAAGAGTCGCCAAAATAAACAGACCAAATATTAAACCTAACCTTAAGTAATCCTTTTTCATAATGAAATCGTGACCACGCTTACGCGGGGTGACGGAATCACGCCACGACGATTGCAGTCGCCACGACGACTATAATAACGAGCAGAACTCTTCCTCGTCGCCAATAAGCATTATACGACTTTGTAATAACGCCCTAATTACAAATTGATCATTCTTGCGCTTGGCGTAATTAAACTCGTCCTCACCCATAACAGCGTAATTTATCTCGTGACCGCGAAGTTCCTGCTCCTTTTTGACCAAGTCCTCCAACGCGTTAATGTTTACCTTGCCTACTACAAAAAGGTCAACATCAAGGGGAGAAGACTTTCGTCGCTTACCGGCAAAAGCCTTGGAAAGTACCGCAAATTTTATGTCACCTAAATTTTTAAGTCCCAAAATAATATTAGACCCTAACCCAAACGACTTAGCCACCAGAGCCAAAAACTCCGAATAATAAGTGGAGTGAATATTTAAGGTGTAATACACCCGATTTCCACTTTTACGGCTAAACAAAAGCCCTGCCGACTCCAAATTACTAAGCTCACGCCGCACTGCGTTGATTTCCGTACCCACCTCCCGCACCAAACCTCTAATATGAAACTGCTCGCTGGGGTGCGTGAGCATGGTTCGCAAAATTTTTACCCTAACCTGACTAACTAGAAATTTTTCTAACATAACTTTTTTTCGCCTGGCAGGGTAGGCGCTCCAAATTTATCTTTGTACACTATCGACTGATGAAAACTTTAAATTCTCTGGATTTCTATCAGGCAGAATAGCCACCCAAAATTTTCCTTTATTAAATTTTAGTTCCACGCCGTTGGCATCGTAATATTTTGTGCGTTCATCTCGTCCAGCTTTGCTCCAGGTGACCTCAATGACTTTTCCGTCCAAAAATACATAACCTTTGCCACTACCAACCAATACATAATCCAAACGATTTTTTTCATCTCCCACGATCCTATTTTCCGTAGCAAATTGCACAATTAAATTTTTAACGCTAATTTGCTTGCCAGTTAGCTCGTCTACATGGGGAACTTCGTTACCCGCACTGTCAAAACCCATAAATCTTAAATAGCTGTTGGTCAACGGGTCGTACTGCCACATAGCTGAAAAATCTCCCGGATACCAAAAGTCGTACGAAATTTTATCCACTTTAGGCATGAGTGAATAGCTCCCCGCGTCATCCTTAAATTGCCATACATAAAAATTTGAGGGTTTCCCTTGCCAGCCCAACTCCAAACCCCGCTTGACCACCTCCTTAGCGTTGGCGTAAAGAGTGTGTTCTATGGCTACATTTCTAGGATTTTCCCTCCAGTAGGGAGCCGCACCTTTTTGCAAACTGCGCACAGACCACGCATCAATATCCACACCCGCCTGCGGAGAATATCCGTGGTGCATCAGCATGGCGTCACCCATTTCTTTTGTAAGCACTAGGTAATATTCCCGGGTGCTTCTCACAGGTCCGACTTTATCTGGCAAGGTTGATTGATAAAAGGCCAAAAATCTTGTGATACCGCCTTCTGCCACCACTTCGTAAGTAAATTCCGCATCAATTAGACCTGCTTGTGGACGGGCAGACTGGTGATTGTTGATTATCACGCCTAGTGGTCGTAAATCCTTCCAATCCTTTGATTCTTCTTCTGTATACATTACGCCTGTTAGAGGATTTTGAATGGGGCGCAAAATTTCTTGCGGCTTTGTGTCTACTTTATCTTTTCCAATTTGACCAAAAATCGAGGCTCGCCTGTTCCATATATCTTTACCCTTCATTTGCGTAAGGAATAAAGTAACTCCGGCAATAACCAACCCAACTACTAAACCCGCGATAATGTATCTCTTGCCAATGCTTTGCCCACCCTGCAATTTTTCGGGGTTTATAAATTGTGGTTGTTCGCTACCCATCGTTGTCTTATTCGTCATCGCCTCCTGCATATGCGACTATTATATATTGAGTACAAAATTTGTCTATACCATTTTTTAAAGTTTCAATTCCGCATCAATAAATTCATCCAGCTCTCCACCCAAAACTCTCTCCGGATTTGTTGATTCTAAATCCGTACGCAAGTCCTTAACCAATTTGTAAGGGTGCAAGATATAGTTACGGATTTGATTTCCCCAACCGGGCATTTTATAGTCACCCTTCATTTTTCTTTCTTCTTTTTTAGCCTCTTCAAGCTGTAACGCATAGAGTTTGGATTTTAACACCTGCAAAGCTTTTTCGCGGTTCTTGCCTTGATACCGCTCCGTTTGATTCTCAATGATAATTCCCGAGGGTTTATGTTTAAGTCGCACAGCTGTAGAAACCTTGTTTACATTTTGCCCGCCATGCCCGCCCGCTCTAAAAAAGTCCCACTCCAAGTCGTCCTCCTTAATTTCAATATTTATCGACTCGTCAACAAGCGGAATTACTTCCACCAAAGCAAAAGAGGTCTGCCTTAGGTCGTTGGCATTAAAGGGCGACTGCCGCACCAGCCGGTGCACCCCCGACTCATTTTTTAAAAACCCGTAGGCATATTTACCAATTATCTCAATGCTGATTGATTTATACCCCGCCTCATCTCCCGGCGTCATAGACAAAACCTCATGCTTCCAAGTCTTACGGTCGCAAAAGCGCGTGTACATCCTATAAAGCATTTCCGTCCAATCCATGGCCTCCGTTCCGCCCTGCCCGGCATGAATAGATAAGATCGCAGCACTCCTATCGTGTGGT
>JBBAAW010000037.1:0-4066 GCA_041658075.1 Patescibacteria group bacterium | reverse complement strand
CAAAATTACGATAGTGTTCCTTGCCAAATTTAGACACAATAAAAGTTTTGCCAACTTGCCGCGCACCATGCAAAATTAAAGGCAGCCTATTTACTGAATCTTTCCATTGCGATAATTCCAATTCAATCTTTCGTTCCATAAAATGTCAATTAAAACACATAATTGGTTCTTTATTATGCAAAATTACTACAATTATTGGAACGAATAGTAAATAATCCGTTACCCAATTTCCCGCCCGGCTTTGCCTCTTAGCTTGCCAAGAATTCCTGGCTACAAACTACCTACTATAAACTACCCGGTACAGACGCTGCATGCAACGTCTCTACAAACTCTCCACCGTTTTCCTAAATCCTTCCTCCGCCCCCAAAGGCATTTTATCTATACCCAAAGCCTGTTTAATCTTTTGATTGGAAACTACATAAGATTCGGTTAATTTTTTCATCCTGTTGAATAGCTTCGCTTAATTCCATGTTACTTTCTTTGTCTTAAAACAAAGAAAGTAACCAAAGAACCGAGTCCCCGAAGGGGCGAGCTCACGACCGGAGGGAGTAAAATTCAAGGCTGCAGATAATTTTGGGGTTCCTGTTTTTCAGTTTGCTCACGATTGATTGTTCATTTTTTGTCCGCCCAAAAAACGAACCAAAAAAGGGCGCCGGGTTGTTAAGTAGGAAGTAAGTAGTATGAAGTATGTAGTAAGAAGTACGTTGTGCAAAATGAAGGGTTTTTTGGCTTTCTACTTACTACCTACTTCTTACTACTTACTATTTTCTCAGACTCTGAGGCCGTTTGAAATCCAAAATCATTATAAACGAGGAACACGGAACATTTTCTTAACTTTTGTCTTTAACCCAAATAACCCACCCCATGCCCCTCCAAGGAGGGGATTGCTTTTGAGTACTTTTTGTATTTTACAATTTGCAATTTGCATTTTGATTTTTATCTTTTGTCTTGATTTAAACTTTCGCCTTTTTACTTTTCACTTTTCACTTTTCGTTTTTCACTTTTCACTTTTCATTTTTATCTTGTGACTTTTGTCTTTTATCTTAATTTATCGCCTTTTCTCCCCCTCGTGCAGTCGTATAGTCGTGTAGTCGTTCCCTCGTGCTGTCGTAAAGTCGTGAAGTCGTCCCCTCGTATATCCCCTATTTTCTGAAACGATTCAAATGTCTTTTGTAATCCCATAACGGCAGAAACAGGCATTTTTTCTACTCCCAAAGCATTTTTAATCTTTTGATTGGAAACAAGATAGTTCGCTTGTGCAAAATATGCCTGCAGATTCCGGCCAATGAAAACGTTGATGCTATTTCAGGGCACGGGGGAAGCTAAATATTAATTTTCCGTACAGAGCGAATCCGGTAGGTAGGTATCAATACCATATTGAAAGGTATTTTTCAGATCATCGCAGTATTCTCTGATACAACTACCGTGAGTTTTCCTGTATCCATTTATTCATTTTTTTATGATGCTTTTCTAATGACATAAATGGGCCCTTTTCTGCTTCTTTAACCAGCTTAGCCAATGCTTTATCTGGCAAGCGTTCACCAGGTACCTGCAGATTCTTAGACTCATTTGTTTTTTTTGTTTCTTTTGTTTCCTTTGTTCTCATAATAATCTTTTTACAAATGTACATAATTATACAGTTCAACAATCGGAAGGGAAATTGGCATAGGGCTCAAAAAAAGGGTAAGCGTTTCGCGTTCACAGGTTGCCTTCAAAATCTCCTCTAAACATCTTTCCGCCGTATGGCCATCCCACAGAGCCGGTCGCGATGGTTTTGTTTTTTCTCCCCTTCGCCCTCTCTCATTTTCTCGTTTTCTTCCTTTCGTACATTCGTGTATTCGCCCCATCGCCTATTCACCCCCTCTTGTTTTCGTGTAGTCGTGAAGTCGTTCAATCGTGCAGTTGTAAAAACGCCCCATCGCCTTTTCGCCCCCTCTTGTTTTCGTGCAGTCGTGTAGTCGTGAAGTCGTTCAATCGTGCAGTTGTAAAAACGCCCCATCGCCTTTTCGCCCCCTCTTGTTTTCGTGCAGTCGTGTAGTCGTGAAGTCGTTCAATCGTGCAGTTGTAAAAACGCCCCACCGCCTATTCGCCCCCTCTTGTTTTCGTGCAGTCGTGCAGTCGTACAGTCGTACAGTCGTCTTTCTACCTGCCAGATAAAACATAAAAGCCGCTATCAGGAGCAGCCAAAAAAGAGGTAGTGGTGTGAGCAACGACTTTGTCAGGTCACGAATAAATGGAAAAAAGATTATTTCCATCCTACTTAAAACCCCCGAGTGTTTTCTTGATGCCTTCCTGCACAGAAAATGGCATTTGACTGACTGAAAAGGCTTGTTTTATTTTTATGTTTGACACAACAGAATATTCTGTGAGCTTCTTAAGCCGTTCACTGTTTGGTAAATGAATTTAACAGGCTTTTAGAAATCAATGATTGATATATTCGAATAATTTCTTAAAAGTATTTTTCGGATTAATAGTATCGGGTACTATAATACCATCGGGTGTATAAATGGCATAAAATATTTTGTTAGCCTCGAGTGGTCTTTCTATTAGTGTTGAATCCTTCAGACCTTTCCCATGATCACCCTGAATAATAATTATAGGCTTTCTTGGGGAGAATTTTAATATCTGGTTTATTGACTCCAAAGTCAGAGAATTGGTGAAAATCAATTGACCGAGATACTTCTGTTTGTTTGATAAAGAGTCAGATGCATTAAAAGGTTTACCATATTCGTTAAAAGAATATGGAGCATGAGGCATCATAACATGTGCATAAACAAATAATGGTTTATCACGCCTTTCTTTTGGTAAGTGATTTAATTGAATAAAAATTTTAAGATTGGTTTTAGAAATTCCTGATGAAGGTATTAAATAGTGATACAATTTATTTGAATTTATATACCAGATAGTTCTCCCCAGAAAATGAATACGAAGGTAATTATAGTATTTTTTAGTTCCAAAAGTGTCGAATGGAGAATAATTATAGCACAAATAATCGTTCGCGATAAGCCAATCAAATAAGCGATTATTACGAATTAATTTTAACAAGTTCAGAGAATTGTAGTTCTTAGTAGAGTCTAATATAAGTGATGCTGCATTTAGGTACGAAGCAAGACAATATAGAGTAGTAACAAAATCCGATTTACTTTTATGGGCTATAACAAATCCAAGTTGTTTTAGGGGATCTTCGAATGTAGAATTATCATAATTCCAAAACTTTCTTAAGCTTTCAGAGCTGGTATAGGAATCCAGAATGATGTAATATATGTCAGGCTTTTGCCTGGTTGTAAGCCAGTATTAACCGGAAAGGGTTCGTTTTCAGCAAGTTTAATTTGCGGGACTGGAACGATGAACCATTTCGTTATCTCAAGAAGAATAAATGCAATTATTACAATATTTAGGTAAAGATTAAGGCCCGCAAAGAATCGCTTTGTTTTAAGGACGAAAAATGTAAAAAATAACCAAACGATTAATATAAATGGAACAATAATAACCTCAGGATGGCTGGAAGTTGTAGAATTAATGAAATTTACTAACGACTTCTGTTGTGTAATAACTAGAAAAATGTCTTGATAAAAGAGGTTTATGAATACAAACAAGACCGCAATTAATGCAGCCTTTATTTTGTTCTTAATAAGCTTGCGGCTTAGAAAATCAACTAGTAAGGTGAATGCCAGAACAATCAGAATTAAAGAGACATTTTCCCTTAATGTATAAAAAGCGGCATTATTCCTAAGTTCGTTTACAAGAAATAGTATTCCTGTTAACACGGGATAGAGGGTCAACTTCTCACTTAGAAGTAATTTAACCTTTTCAAATTGGATTTTCATCCGTAAATAATTTGTTTTTTAAAGGTCGGATGGAACTCGCCCCATTGAATCGGGACTCGTTTCATTTAATAGTCATCAGATAAAATACTCTAAGGTTACAATCTGAAGAGACACTTTGTTCTATTTTGTAATATTTTGAGAAGACTTTTTCAAACTCAACCTGAGCATAGTCAGGGAAAATATCTTCACGGTTAAGTAGCAAGCTTTGCACTTTTTCGTCTTCTTTAGGGACAAATTCT
>JBBAAW010000036.1:0-4118 GCA_041658075.1 Patescibacteria group bacterium | reverse complement strand
TATGTAGCGGGCGCACGGCCGGGGTGAAGTTGTCATTTCCGGCGCCCTTTTTTGGTTCGTTTTTTGACTTCGTCGAGCTCGACCCATTAAAATGGGTCTCGGTTGGGCGTGCAAAAAATGAACAAATGAACCGTGGGCAAGCTGAAAAACAGGAACCCCAAAATTATCTGCAGCCTTGATTTTTACTCCCTCCGGTCGTGAGCTCGCCCCTTCGGGGACTCGGTTCTTTGGTTATTTTCTTTGTTTTAAGACAAAGAAAGTAACAGGGATTTCAGACGAGCAAAAAATGAACAATAAAGATTAAATCCCGGCACCCGGCACAAAAACAACCCGGCACCCCTTAGCTTATTAATATTTTAGGGTTATAACCATAAAAAGATTCCTGGTTATTGTTATATTTGTGGTTATAACCTAATAAATTCACTCTGATGATCAGAAGAGATTTATATTTGAATCAGCTATGCGACTACATTGATAAGCCGTTTATCAAGGTAATTACCGGCATCAGGCGAAGCGGTAAATCTGCTATTCTCATGTTGTTGCGTGATGAATTGCTGGGAAAAGGGATCAACAAAGAGAACATTATCTCTATAAATTTTGAAAGTTTTGAATACTCCGACATTGACAAAGCCGAAAAGCTGTACAAATTTATTAAGTCAAAAATTTCAAATAAGCAACGTTACTATATCCTCCTCGATGAGATTCAGGAAGTTGAATCGTGGGAAAAGGCTGTTAATTCATTTTTAGTTGATTTCAACGCTGATATTTACATTACGGGGTCCAACTCCCGCTTGTTATCATCCGAACTGGCCACTTACCTGGCGGGACGCTATATTGAGATTCACCTTTATACACTCTCCTTTGCTGAATATCTTCTTTTCAAACAGATACGTTCCAATAAACAGATTTTTGATCTGCGTCGTGAGTTCGGATATTTTTTACACCTGGGGGGATTTCCGGCTCTTAATACTGGAGAATACACTTATGAGTCTGCCTGGAAGGTGGTATTTGATATTTATTCGTCTGCTATCCTTCGGGATACTGTACAAAGGTACAAGATCAGGGATGTTGAGCTTCTGGAGAGGGTTGTTAGGTATGTGTTTGACAATGTCGGGAATAAATTCTCGGCAAAAAACGTAGCTGACTATTTCAAGAGTCAGCAGCGCAGGATAGATCTTAACACGGTTTACAATTATCTGAATGCGCTTGAAGGAGCATTTATTGTTTATCGAATACCCCGTTATGATGTAAAGGGAAGAGAAATTCTTAAGACTTTTGAAAAATATTTTGTGGCAGATCAGTCGCTGCTTTATGCTGTGATGGGATATAAGGATAGACATATTTCAGGTGTTCTGGAAAACATTGTGATGCTTGAGCTTAAGCGAAGAGGATATAAGGTATTTGTCGGAAAATCGGATGACAAAGAGATTGACTTTATTGCCGAAATGAAAGAAAAGAAAGTTTACATCCAGGTAGCTTACAAAATGGCGGAGCAAACCACGATTGACCGTGAGTTTATCCCCCTGCTCGAAATCAAGGACCACCATCCTAAATACGTAGTAACCATGGATGAGACATGGCAGGACAATATTGAAGGAGTTCAGCATAAGCATATTGTGGATTTTTTAATGATGAAGGAATATTAGTTCCGTGTTCCGTGTTCCGCGTTCCGTGTAAAATGATCACTCAGCACCCGGCACCCGGCACAAAAAAAACCTGGCACTTCAACCAACTCAAAACAATAAACGCTCAACGCCAAACGAGAACCGCTCAATACATAAGACAAAAGACAAAAGTAAACGTTCCGGGTTTCGGGTTCCGGGTGAAATCAACTATAAAAGAGTTAAATTAAGTAATAAAAAGGTCAAAGGTCAAAGGTCAAACTCGAAACGATAAACGATAAACCCGAACCGAGGCGAAGCCGAGCTCGACGAAGTCAAACACGAATCTTAATTCCTCCCTTTTATCTTGTGACTTTTGTCTTTTATCTTTAAACGCCCAACGCCCAACGCCCAACAAGCAACGTAACCCCGTTATTTTAAAAAATATTTAACTAAAACAGGTAGATTATCTACTCGAATAATGTATATTTGTCGAAGTTGTTTAAGCGAATTCAACTTACTGGATTAAAATATTGCCATCAGGACAGTACCCCAAAATGGGACTGACGTGGCGAAAGCATATCAATCATCATCATGCTCGACACCCTTGTAACATCAAAAACCCGCCTCAAACTCATCCTGAAATTCTTCCTCAATCCGCACTGCTCTGCGTATCTGCGGGGGTTAGCGGAGGAGTTCGGGGAAAGCAGCAATGCGGTCAGGCTGGAGCTTAACCGTTTCGAACAGGCAGGGCTCCTGGAGTCGGAGGCCGACGGTAATAAGAAATTGTACCGTACCAACGTAATACATCCTTTATACAACGACATTCATAGCATCATCAGCAAAACCATCGGGATCGACCAGATCATTGACGAGGTGGTTGCCGAATCCCTCATCAACCGTAAGATCCGCTACCTGATCCTTTCACCTTCCGAAGCCGGAGCACATCTGGGTGATGGGAAGAGAGCGATGCTGATTTGGAAGAAGGAGTTGTGAGTGAAAAGGTAAGAGTGAAAAGTAAAAAGTAAAGAAAATGTTCCGTGTTCCTCGGTATCCTTCGTAAAACGGGGCACTATATACTGTTTATAACCGATTGAAAATATAAAATTCTTATTATTTTGACACAAAGGGATAAATTGATTGGTAGAATTTTGTCAGGAACTTCTGATAAAAACATTGAATTTCATGACCTGACAGGATTATTGGATAGTTTTGCTTTTAGCTGTAGAGTTAAAGGGAGTCATCACATTTTTTACAAGGATGGTGTCAAAGAAATCATTAATATTCAACCATTAAGCAATAATAAGGCGAAACCTTACCAAGTAAAACAAATTAGGCTTTTGATTTTGAAGTATAAACTCAACTTTGCCGACAATGAATAAATATGAAATAATCGTTTTCTGGAGTCAGGAAGATAATGCATTTATTGCTGAAGTTCCTGAACTACCCGGTTGTGTAGCTGACGGTGAAAATCCGATTGATGCCCTTAAAAACGTGAACACTGTTATCGACGAGTGGATTGAAACTGCTCTACAAACAAGAAGGAAAATCCCTAAACCAAAAGGCCGACTCATGTTTGCATAGGTCTACCCGAAACGAAACTAAATTTAGTAATATCATGAATGTTTCTTGGATTTCTAACGGTCTCAGAGAATTTAGGTAACAAATGCCACTTTAAACTTAGGCAGTTGCAAAAAACAAGAAATATACTTTAGCGGCGCGTTGGAAAACCTCGAAACGATAAATAAAACTTCGTACTTTTACAATAGATTATTTTACTGATTATGAAAAAAATCAAATACGTTATATACAAAGAAGGAAAGTATTATGTTTCACAATGCTTAAATGTGGACATATCCAGTTTTGGAACCACCATTGACGAAGCGAGTGCCAACTTGAAAGAAGCATTACAATTATATTTTGAAGGTGATAAGAGTCATTGGGATTATTTGTCTATTTCAGAAGCTTTAATTGGGGAAACCCAGCTTAATTTGAGATGACAAAACTCCCTTCCTCTCAAAAAATAATTAGTACACTTTTAAAGAATGGTTTCATTTTTGTTTCTCAAAGAGGAAGTCATCAAAAATACAGAAAAGATGAAAAAACTGTAATTATTCCTGCACATCGAAAGGAAATCCCTATTGGAACTTTTCGTTCAATAATAAGACAATCAGGCTTAAACCAGGATCAGTTTATTTGAAAAATCAGCATTCCTTTTTTAGATTATCCGATAATTTGTAGTATTAAAAACTTCGTAAAGCATTCAACTCTCAACGTTATTTAGGCATTGACTACGATAAACGCTAAACTCAAAAGTAAAGAAAACGTTCTGTGTTCCGTTGGATAGAAGACAAAAGACAATCCACCTTCGCTAAAGCTTCGGTGGGCGAAGAAAGGCAAAAGTTGGTACTGTGGAAGGTTGAAAAGATTGCCACGCCCTCCTTCACGTTTTCTCTAAAGCTACAGCGCAGGAACCGTCGGGCTCGCAATGACGTTGCACGTAAGATTGATTGTATA
>JBBAAW010000035.1:0-4548 GCA_041658075.1 Patescibacteria group bacterium | reverse complement strand
AAGATATTTTTGTATAAGTTAGTATATACGCATTGAAATATACAATTTTGTATAGTATACTGCACACATGCGATACAAAAATCTAGAAAAAAAGGTGTTTGCGACTCATGAAATGGCAGTCGTCCTTAATTACAAAGGAAGTGTAAAAAACTTAAACATTTGGATTAAAAGACTTAAAGACAGGGGCTTAATAAAGCAGGTCAAAAAAGGCTATTACGCTTTAGCCAACGAAGAGATTAACAAGTTTGAATATTCAAATATTTTATACACTCCCAGTTATATAAGTCTTGATTCGGCCCTTAATTATTACGGTATAATCCCTCAAGTTCCGCTAAGTGTAACAGCGATAACTTTAAAGAGGGCAAAGTCTGTTGACCATGAAGGGGTTGCGTACGAGTACTTTCACATAAGTTCAAAATATTACTGGGGATATGAAAACATTGGTAATGTGCTTATTGCGGACCGAGAGAAGTCACTGGTGGATAAAGTTTATTTTGAGTCGTTTAAAAGCGACTTACAGACAAATTTTATGGACGAATTAACTTTAGAAGATGTGTCCAAAGAGAAACTTTTAGGTTATGCTAGTAAAATCCAAAACAAGGCGTTTAATAATTTAATGGAGGCTTTGTATGTTAAGTTCTGAAAAGATTTTAGAGCTTTCCAGATTGTATAAAATCGATGCGTTTTCCGTGCAAAGAGAGTTTGCGCAAATCATCTTTTTAGAGGCCATGTATTCACAGCCACAAAGCGCAGAGGTAGTTTTTAAGGGAGGAACCAGTTTGCGTTTAATATACGGAGCAGGCAGGTTTAGTGAGGACTTGGACTTTACTTTGCTCACGAGTTTGGATAAGGTTAAGACTTTGCTGGATAAGGCGTTGGATTCTTTTAACGAGCATTTTCCTGGAGCTTACTTAAAAGACAAACCGCTTAATAACAATACCCCGGGCTATACCGGTTTGGTGAAGTTTTCTTTACCGGGTCTTCCTTTTGAAGCTACTTTACATCTTGATTTTTCTTTAAGAGGTGATGTTTTTAGCACACCGGAGAATCGCCTGGTTCAGGTTAAGGGCTATCCGCTAAATCCCGCCAGACCGTTAATTAAAGTATTAAGTAAAAAAGAGTTGTTGGCAGAAAAGGTACGAGCTTTTATGAATAGGGATAAATTGCGGGATCTTTACGACTTGGCTTTTTTGCTTAACGACACAGATGTCGACATGGAATTGATAGCAAAAAAGATGCAGTACTATCAAAAAGAATTTAATAAGGACGACTTTAAAAAGAAACTTGCCGCCATCACTGCTGAGGATTTAAAAAAGGACTTGTCCAAGTTCTTGCCTTTAAATGAAAGGGGAGTAAATACTTGCCAAAATGTGTTGGATCTTGTTAAAAAAGGGTTCGGTTTATAACTAACCCTGCATATATGACAAGTACACCTTTAGAATTAGCTGAATTTAAAAACCCTGTTCTACTAAGTGGTTTGGAGTATTACCACGGGAGGTTTTTTACCCATAGCGAGGTGGCGAAGAAGCTGGCGGATAAAAATCCTCAACTTGTTACTGTTTTAATTGAAAACCTAAGGCCGGAGCATTATTATAAAAACGCTTATGGTAAAAGAAGTCTTTTGGAGCGTCCCACTTTGTTTAGAGAGTTAGTTTTTGACGACTTTTTTAAGGAATATGGTGATAGTAAAGGTAACCAAATATATGCGGAATGGCTGAAGAAATATGAAAATAACGACGAAGAGATTTTTAATAAAGAATTACGCCCAAGGTATGAGCAACAAATTCTAAGCAAGAGAAAAGACCACGATAAGCTTTTTAAACCTAGAAGAAGGCTAGTTTGGGACAGGTATTACAACTTGCCGGAGCCATTAGATAGGGTTGATTGGAGAAATCCTTACGACAATATTTTTATTTGGACAGAGGGGAAACATCGATACTGCACCAGAGGTGGAAGTGGAAGTTCTGGAGGTAGGGAAACAAACAGCATTATGGGTTTTGGTTTTGCACAAATGAATATGTCACGCGAAATACCCACCACTATTTTAATCTATAGCAAGGACAACAAACTACTTTTTGGCGCAAATTTTGATAGCTTAACCCTTCCGGCATACGATTTAGGCTCTAATTATTTTTTGGATAGAGAGGAAGAGGAAAGGCTTAAAAAGAGCATAAATTTATATCGTTGGGATAGAATATATGACAAATTGACCCTTGAAATCTAAATCTAGAATCTGCTAAAATAAATTAAGTTTTACAAATCTGTCCGGTCGTCGCTCCTGCCATCCTTGTATGTCAACAAACAAAGCTTTAGTTTTAATAGATGGGTCAAACGTATATTTTGCCCAAAAAATTATAGGTAAGCAATTGGATTGGGTAAAGGTACTGGATTATTTTAGAAAATCAAACACGCTTATTAACATCAAGTATTATGCCGGGGTTAGAAAGGGCAACTCCTCGGCAGACGGTTTTTTTAAGAAACTTCGTAAGATTAATATTCAGGTTATTACAAAAGAAGTTAAAACTGTAATGGACGGTAAAGGGGGTACTTATGAAAAGTGTAATTTTGATGTTGAGATCGCGGTTGATGCAGTGAATGCAAAAGACAAGTACGATACTTTAATTTTATAGAGGGCTTGACAAGGGACGATGAATTTGTTAGAGTGTAGCTAGTTTTCCGAACCCCGCGCAAGCGGGGGTATTTTTTACCTGTATATTTTGGTAGAATCAAAGGGTGAAAAAAGTCCTGTCTATTGCAAGATTACTCCATCACACCGCCAAGGGTCTGACTCGTGTTGGCAAGGGGGTTTTTGCAACTATCAAGAGATTCCACGGAATGACGATTCGCCAAATTTTTCCTTTTGCCTTGGGGGCAATTGTCATACTTATTCCTGTTGTTTTTTTGATTCTAAAAACCCCCGGTTCTGTTTCCGCTGCTTGGTACTCCTCCAACTGGGGATTTAGAAAAAAGATGGTAATTGATTATACTAAAGTATCAGGAAGCGCCGATCTTACCAGCTTTCCAGTATTAGTCTCCGTAACCGATGCCGATCTAAAATCCCTAGCCCAATCCGATGGAGACGATATCATGTTTACCTTGTCTGACGGCACCACTAAACTAGATCATGAGATAGAAAAATACACTTCAGCCACAGGTCAGCTTGTTGCATGGGTGCGTATTCCCACCCTCACCTATGCTACCGATACGGAAATATATATGTACTATGGAAACCCTTCAGTATCCAGTCAACAGAATAAAACAGGTGTTTGGGATGCCAGTTATGTTGGCGTCTGGCACTTAAGTGAAACTTCGGGAAACCACGCTAATTCAACAAGCGTTACTGGCCTTACTCAAGATTATGGTTCTGTTACCCAGCAAGGGGCAAATATTGGAAAAGCTGACGGAGCAGATGACTTTAACGGGTCAACCGACACTGTGGGTTTCCCTCATGTAGCCGACATGCTACCTTCTGGTGATATAACTGTAGAATCATGGTCCAAACTTGATACTTTACCGTCAGTTAAAGGAGCAAGTGAGGTTATAGTTTCCAAGAATGTAACTGGAAGTCCTTATGAGTCATATTATATGTTTATCAGTAGTGCTGATAATAAAGTTAGATTTTATTGGAAAAATGATTCTTCTACAACGTTTGCTGCTCGATATGACACTGCCATTACCACCGGAACCTGGATGTATAACGTTGGTGTCCATGATAGTTCGGTTTTAAGATTTTACTATAACGGTAGTGCCACAGGCACCGTCACAAGTAGCCCGACTGGAACTGTATACGCTACCAATCCTGTAAGGTTTTGGATGGGTTCTGATGCCACTACAAATAAATTTGATGGAGTGATAGATGAAATCCGGGTTAGTAACATTGCTCGTTCGGCCGGTTGGCTCGCCACCACATACAATACCATTAACTCTCCCTCCTCTTTCTTTAAATCCACATCTGTAGCTCAAAAAGGACCAACAACTCCGGTATTGTACTGGGCATTTAATGAAGAAACCGGTAGCTCTGTGTACGACTCTTCCGGCATGGGAAATACCGGTACTCTTGGCACAGGTTCCTCCGCTCCTGCTTGGGAATTAGATATTGTGCCATATGGAAATGGAGGAAACGGTTCCTCTTCCCTCAAGTTTGACGGATCGGGTGATTACGTGAGTAAAAGCTACTCTAATGACACAGAGCTTGATGTAGGTACCGCAGGATTTAGTGTCTCGGGATGGTTTCATCATTCGTCAACTGTTTCAGGAACCGACACTATACTTTCCCGCTATTCTTCCGGAGGCTACAAAGTTTACATGAATTCAAGTGGGTATGTTTGCTTTGGTATAGATAGTGACGCAACATGGACTCCATCTCATACCGCGTGTTCCTCAACCAGCTACGCGGATTCAAAGTGGCATCATTTTGAAGCAGTCAAAACAGGTACGTCTACCATTACCTTGTATATTGACGGGCTGCAGATACAACAAACCAGTATTACCGACACAGCTACTCTTTCAGGTTCGTCTCCAACCCTTTACGTAGGAGTTGATTCTAAC
>JBBAAW010000034.1:0-4694 GCA_041658075.1 Patescibacteria group bacterium | reverse complement strand
CATAGAAAAAATACCTCAGGTAAATAAGGAAGATATGGAAAGAGCTCAAGATCTTTATAGAAAAATTATTTCCACTGCTTTTGAGTGGCAGAGGACGGGAAAGATTAGGGAAATGAACAAGGAGAGGAATGCTTTTCAGCGCATACCTTTTAAGGAGCGTACTTTGGAGAAAGGTGGCACGGAGGAGGCTGTGTATCAAGCTTTTGTTGACATGATGAGGACCCAAGAGAAGCAGGCGCGGGAAAAAGGGGAGTATGAAAAGGCTATTTTGTGGCGTGATGCTGTGTATAAACTTGAGACTAAATGTGACATTTACGATGCCATTAACGCGATAGATTTATTAAGGATAGAAATTTCCAACGAGAAGGTAGAAAAGACTTTGGATGAGTATACCGTAAGGTTTGGGCAAATTAGGGGTGGTCAGCCAGAGCAAAGGAGTAATTAATGCTTAAAGTATTAATTTGCGCATCAGAAGTAGCGCCTATTATAAAACTTGGAGGTTTGGGTGATGTTGTAGGATCGCTTCCCAAGTCATTAGAAAAAATTGGAGTGGACGCTGATGTGGTAGTTCCCTTTGTACCTTCAGCTAAAATAGAGGGTTTAAAAGTTTATAAAAGTATGGACATTCAGGTTCCTTATGACGGAGAATCCCGTTCGGTTGGGGTTTACGCTACAAAACTTCCCGGATCCTTTGTGGATGTTTACTTGTTAAAATATGACAAATTCTTTGGTGAGGCGGGAAAAAGCGCTTTTCTCAATAATATGGCGGAAACAAAGATCTTCTCGTTCTTTAGCAGGTGTGTAGTTGAACTGATAAAAACCAGATTTAATACTTATGATGTAGTCCACTGCAATGACTGGCATACAGGACTAATAACTCACATATTAGAGGACGAGCTTAGTTTAGAAAGACCTGCTACTATTATGACTATTCACAACCTTTCTTATCAAGGGGTGGGAGATACACAGATACTTAAAGAAGTTGGCTTGGATTCTTCTTGTCACAAAACTATTGAGTGGGATATTTCTGACGGGGATGTTAACTTTTTGATGCAGGGTATAGCCTCGGCGGATTTTGTAAATACCGTTTCGCCGTCTTATGCCAAAGAACTCTTAGTCCAAGAAGATAGCAGTAAGATAAGTCAAGTGCTAACAAGCAGACAGGATAGATTTATAGGGATACTTAATGGGCTTGATTATAGTGCTTACCCAAGAGAGTTTAACGCCGACAACTATCAGTCAATAAAATCTCTTGCTAAGAAGAATTTGTCGCAGGAACTGGGAATTGACTTAGAAAATACCCCGGTGTTTTCTGTTGTCACTAGACTTGATCCAAATCAGAAAGGTTTGGATATTTTGCTTGAAGTTTTGCCTGAGGTTGTGGAGAGAGGAGGAAAGTTTATTTTACTTGGGTCGGGTAATAAAGAATGGGAAGCAAAATTTAAAGAGTCGGCTAATAAACTTGGTCTAGATAATGTGTCAATCAACACAACTTTTGACACAGAGTTAGCTGTACGAATTTATGAGGCTAGCGACTTTTTTTTGATTCCGTCCAAGTTTGAACCCTGCGGATTAACGCAGATGATTTCTATGTGGTATGGAGCTATTCCGGTGGTGCACGCGGTTGGAGGTTTGCGTGACACAGTAAAAGAAGGTAAAACGGGATTTTTATTTGACAAATATTCTGCCGTTGCGTTTAAAAAGTCGCTTAACAAATGTTTCAACACTTACAAAAGTCCTTTACATTCTGATATGATAAAAGAGTGTTTAAAGGCGGATTTTAGTTTTGATAAAAGTGCTAAATCGTATAAAGAGTTATATGACAAAGCCGTCCAGATTAGGCAAGACGCTTTTGTGGAAATATAGCGGTAAACAACAAGTTTGTGCGAAATGCGATATATGGGAATTTTTATATTTGACCCGTTAACGGGCGAACCAACAATAATAGCCACTAATCGTGCTAAACGACACGATCAAACAGGCGCAGTTACACAACTAGCGGGGGATGCGTCCCCAAAACCCCCATGCTATTTTTGCAAAGGGAACGAGGGTTTAACCACTCAAACCCTTTATCAAGACGCGGACGACTGGAATGTGCGGGTTTTTCAAAATAAATATCCTTTAATGCCCGATCATGAAGTTATCGTGCATTCCCCACAGCACGATAAAGACATGGAGGATTTTGATCACGGGCAGAATGTGAAGATAATAAGAGCGTATTTAAACAGAGTCTCTTATTTTGGCAGTCAAGATAAAGAAGTTATTATTTTTAATAACAAGGGCGGGCGGGCGGGGGCTTCTATTGTTCATCCGCATTCGCAAATTGTGGCGTCAAAGGGTTTTCCAGGAATTTTAGAAAAGGAGAAAGAGTCGGCTCTGCATTATTACAACGAGAAAAACTCTTGCTATTGGTGCGATGAGTGGCGAGAAGCGTTAGAAACAAAAAGTCGGGTAGTTTATGAGTCGTCACACTTTGTAGTATTTTGTCCTAAAGCGAGTAGATGGAGTTACGAGATCGTTTTAGTGCCAAAAAACCACAAGCCCAATTTTGGTTTCATTGATGACATGGAAATTAACGACCTTGCCAAAGTTTTACCCGGGGCGCTTCTTGCCTATAAAAATTGTTTTAAAAATCCGGATAGAAACTTTTGGATCCATACTGTGCGTTATGAGCCGTACCACTGGCATATAGGATTTATTCCCCACCTTAAAGTTTTTGGCGCTTTGGAGTTGGGAGCGGGTATTTGGGTGAGTGATAAAGCAACTCCGGAGGATGCGGGGGTTGAGTTAAGTAAATTTTATCCACTTTAACCGTCACGGCGGGTACAGCATTCTCGTCGCGGGTCCCGCCGTGACGATATAGTTGACAAGGACTCCTGTATCTGTAAGAATGCGCATGCTTACGCACCTAAGACAGCAAGAGTCCGGTGGACTTAATAAATTTCTTGCCGAGGTTACTATGCCAAATAAAAAAAACATTCAAAAAGTTAAGGATATTTCCCAAAAAGTAGAAAAAGCCAGCTCTATCACTTTTTTTGAGTATAAAAAATTGGGTTCAAACGCGATTAACGACTTAAGAAGAAAAATTGAGCAGGTTTCCGCGGAGATTTTGGTAGCAAAAAATACCTTGGTTAAAATTGCTTTAGGCAACAAAAGGGCAGAGGAAGGCGATTTAAAAGGTCAAACAGCGGTTCTATTCTCTTTTGGCGACAGCGTTGCTCCTCTTAAAGCCCTGTTTGACTTTGCCGAAAAATTTAAATCACTTAAGATTAAGGGCGCTTTTATTGATGGAACTTACTATAACGAGCAGACAGTTGCCCAAATAAGCCAACTTCCCTCTAAGTTGGAGTTGGTTTCAAAGATATTGAACGGATTTAAAAACCCTCTTTACGGTCTTGTTAATGTGTTAGGGGGGACTAGAAATAAATTTGTTTACGCTCTATCAGCGGTTGCAAAAAAGAAGGAGGTGGGTGAGTAATGGAATTATCTGCAAATGCACAAAAAGTTATGGAAATGGTTGAAAAAATGACAGTGTTGGAGCTTAATGACCTTGTTAAAGCACTAGAGGAAAAATTTGGTGTTTCTGCAAGTGCTCCTGTTATGATGGCAGGCGGTGCGGTTACGGCATCAGCGGCTTCTGCTCCGGCAGAAGAGAAAACGGAATTTGATGTGGTTCTTGTGGAAGCGGGGGCAAATAAAATTGCCGTTATTAAGGCGGTTAGAGAGCTAAACCAGACTTTAGGTTTAGTGGAAGCCAAGACTTTGGTTGAAAGCGCTCCTAAAACTTTGTTAGAGAGTGTTAAAAAAGAAGCTGCGGGAGAAGCTAAGAAAAAGCTTGAAGCAGCGGGGGCCAAAGTGGAGCTTAAGTAATTTTTAGTACAAAAACAACGACCGCGGGGTTAATTGCCCGCGGTTTTTTGTATTCACTTTAGTTAAACTATCGGATATTTGGAGGAGGACAGGTCTAAAATAAAAAACTCAGATAGTTTACAATAGATTTACTTCTGACCTGCACTTTTCCTTGTAGCCACGGGGAAAAACGTTTGTTTACATCTCGGTATAACACTTTAGGCTGTAATATCGACCTTAACGGGTTTTGAAAAGTGATTTTAATGTAAACCTTCGGACTTTTAAAAAAAAGATATAGGTAGGTCAGTGGGGTATAATGTTACAACTATGATGGCTCTAAAAGGTGAAGTCCTAGACTATTTAAATGACCATAAAAGTTTTCGGTGTAAGCAGGACCGCAATCCACAAAGTCCTTAAGGAGATGTTAGCGGAGGATAGGGTAAGAAAATCCAGAAAAGTCCCAAAAGTGTACTATCGCAGTGTCAGAATAACGTCTACTGCGCAATAGCGAGTGATAATTTATATCCCCGGGATGCCGACCGCCGACCCAGACTCCCGCGAAGGAAATCGGGACCTCGGACAGATCATTGAGATCGGTACTCCTGGTCCCCTGAAATATAATGTCGAGAGAATACTTCAGGACCGACTTAAACGAGCATCCTAGGAAATTTTCAAAGCACTTATATTCAACTCTTTTTTTGTCGACAAGTCAAGATTACGCTTAGTTCTCCGTAAATATCCGACAGTCTTCTTTCAATGCAATTAAAGGAGGTTTCATGCCCAAACCCATGTGCGGTCTGTGGTAATGATATCTGTTTAAAAACTCCTCTACAAGTTTTTGGCAG
>JBBAAW010000033.1:0-4887 GCA_041658075.1 Patescibacteria group bacterium | reverse complement strand
GCGCTGAAAAGTATTCCTCTCCCTGTTCATTTCCCTAATCTTTCCCGTCCTCTGCCACTCAAAAGCAGTGGAAATAATTTTTCTATAAAGATCCTGAGCCCTTTCCATATCTTCCTTATTTACCTGAGGTATTTTTTCTACGACTTCCAAAACTGCGTGAACTCCCGACTCTATCATCTCCACACTCCACCACGGCTTTGCGCTTGCCCAAAAAAACTGATCCGAGGCTAAAGCCTTATCAGCACTAGCTCTTAACTGCGCGTATCCCTCAACCCTGCTGTTTATATCATTTAGAAGCGAAAGCATTAGGTTTACTAACCCCCACTGCCACCTGTGTAGAGCATTTTCCGGGTCATTCCAAGAAATAAACTGAACTCCTTTTAAAATATCCTCCTTGCTACTTGCCCAATTGGACGACTGCAGTCCCGTCTCGACGGAATTCAAACTCACATCATTAACTATGTCCACAAGTTGCGTAAATTGAATACTTCTGTTGTTAAATATTTCTAAAAACGCTTTTTCCAATCCAGGTCTATGATGACCAAAAGTTTCAGCGTCCATAGCAGTCACTAAATAACTACCAATGTCGTATTTCGATAATGTTTGCCATAAAGAGGTGGAGTCTCTCTCTATTCCGCTCATAATCAAGTTACTGGGTGTCCTTTGCCTAAAAACGACTTTAAGATTAGAATTTGATATTTTGCACAAGGGACTGTCCACAATCTCTTTTTCTCTACTAATTTCATCCAGAAGAATGTATTTAAAACCTAAATCTTCCAAAATCCCCTCTAACCCGGTGTTGTAACCCATTTCAGGAGGAAAAAACCCGGCCGGGGTAAAATCTTTGCCAATGTATCTTCTTAAGACATTGTTATTAATCTTGATTTGTCGTATAACTTCATCTTTTGGGATTAATGGCAAAAATGCGTGATAACAAGCGGTGGAAGTAAATTCTATCCGCCCGCTTTGATAAAGTTCTTTAAAAAGAGAAATTACATCTTCAAAACCCTTATAATCCAACGCCTCTAAAAGACCTCCTGATACATTTATAGTTAAACGAGCGTCTTTATTCTCCACCAGACCCCTTAAAAGGGGTCTATAACACTGATTAACCACCGCTTCCAAAATATCTTTTTGCTGATTATACGGTTGATAAAAGTGTAAGAAGTTTGCCCATTTCATAACATGTTAATCCTTGATAATATTCCTAATCTCGTCTATCCTATCAACAAGCATCTTATTTGATCCTAATGCCTCTACCACGTTGACATAATAATCCAAAACCGAATCAATCATGTACTTACTAAAATTTCTCTTACCCATAACTTCTGCTTCCGACGACCACCAAAACTGATCGCTTTGCTGCAACTTTAACATATCTAATTCTATACGCGTTCGCAAATCGGGTGAAGGAACAAGGGTATCGGATCTATATCTCCAGATTGGGACCCCTCCGTTTTGAGAGCTAGAGGGCTTCTGGGATTCTAAAGGATATTTGCTAACAAACTCCGCATGAACTTCTCTTTGCAAAAACCAGAGAGCGGTGTTAATTTTACTCCTCTTGTTCTCCCACAAGGGATAAACCTCCCCCTCGGTAGAGCTCCAGGTGGATTCATTTATGTGCTCCACATTAACAGCCCCGGATTCCTGTACCGCCTCTGAAATTGTAGAAATTCCAACACCTTTCTCAAAAACGTCGGAAATTATAGACTCAAAAAGATACACTCCGTCTTTATAATGGTGACCAAAAGTTTCCGCATCTAAGGCAACTAGCTTATCAGCCGAATCTTTAAGAATTTCTGCGACAATTGCTGACATGTTTAAATCCCGTTTAAAGGAAACAAGGTCAGTAAGCTCTCTATTTCTGATTATCAGTTTGGGGATTTGACTGCCAAGGCTGTAAACAAATCCGTCTTTTAAAATACCACGGGAGTCTTTGGGCAAGCAAAACTCGTCAACCGACACCCACTCGTACCCCAAACCTCCCAAGACTTCTAAAACCTCCCGGTTTACTGCCATTTCGGGAGGAAAAAACCCTCTTAGTCCCTTAATTGTAAAACAGCTCTCACCCTCAAAGTCTCTGTTGGTACCAAAATAATGGGCTAAAGAACTTTCGTTTAAAATAACCTGCTTATCAATAAAATCCTGAGGTATTTTTGTAAGCAACGGATGATAGGCAGCACTTCCAACAAGCTCAATTCTACCGGCATCCACAAGCTCCTTAATATCACGAATCAACCAATCAAAGCCGTAACAGTCCAACTGATCCAAAAGACTTAGAGGAAAGTTAGCGGAAATTTTTATTCTTTTGTCGCTTTTTATTGATTTTATTAGAGGAATGTAACACTCCTGCGTAACCTTTTTTGTAACATATCCAAACTGGTTTGACGGTTGATAGAAATGAAGCAAAAAACAAAGGTGCACAAGACCATTATATACAGATAAAGAAATTGCACAACCCAATCCGAAGCGGTTTCTCCTCACTCTCCTGCCCACAGAATGAGAATGCGGCCGCTCCAGACAAGAGTGTGCAACAGCGATATTATACTATAGTTCACTAATATTGTCAAAGGATGTTATAACAAGAAAAGCACTTCAGTTTATACTTATAATTTACTTTTAATCTCTAGGGCTCTTAAATACAATTTTTCGTACTCTTTGGCGCTGTATCCCCAGCTAAAATCGGCTCTCATAGCATTAAGTTGAAGTTTTTTCCACAGTTGCTTATTCTTATAAACCTCTAGGGCTCTAATAATCTCTCCGTACAAAGCGAACTCGTCAAAGTCATCAAAAACAAAGCCTGTTCCCTTTTGTGTTCCGGTATCAAACTGAACAACAGTGTCTTTTAAGCCACCAACATTCCTAACTAAGGGAATAGAACCATAACGCATAGCCTCCAATTGAACCACACCGCAGGGCTCAAACCTGGAAGGATATAAAATTACATCGCTGCCTCCAAAAATAAGCCGCGGAAGAGTAAAGTTTGGATACGGATAAACCCCCACTTTATCAGGAAACGACCTTTTTAGATTTTGTAAAAGCTCCACCAGCCAGCCATCCCCTCCCCCCACCTGAACAAATTGTAAATTGTATCTTCTAAGAACTTTCTCTAAAACCGAAACTAAAAGATCCACACCCTTTTGTGGGTCTAAACGCCCCACAAAACCAAAAACCGGAATATCTTTGTTTACCTCCAAGTCAAACTCTTTTTGCAAAGACTCTTTATTAAATGCCCTTAGGTGTATTGAATTTATATCATAATTTTTTTCAAGCAAAGTATCTTTTAAGGGATCCATCTCCTGATAATCTATGCCATTTACTACTCCAAATACTTTCTCTCTAAGCTCGGTAATTAGTTTGTCTAGACCCTCACCGTACTCCGGAGTAGTTATCTCTTTGGCATAACTTCTTGACACAGTACTTACTATATCAGCGTGTATAATTCCCCTTCTCATGAAATTTTGCTTCAACAATCTTTGATCAAAAAAAGGAGCAACCGGAGACCAGCCATCGTCAAAATCCATCTCCGACACATTTTTATGGTCAAACATTCCCTGAAACTTTAAATTGTGAATTGTGAAAACGGTAGCCGTCTTTGAAAATCTGGGATTATTTTTATACACTGTACGCAAATAGTTTGGTAATAACCCGCCTTGCCAATCGTTACAGTGAACAACATCCGGCAAAAAATCTCCGTTTAATATAAACTCAAGAGCACCTCTATTTAACAAAGCCCACCTTATAGGGTCGTCTGTATAACCATAAACATTGGCCCTCAATTCGTAATATTCCATATTTTCTAAAAAGTATGTAATTACCCCATCCATCTCGTGCTCTTTTACATTACAAATTAAATGGGGGTTATCAGGATCATCGGTAGGCACTTGTAAACCTTCCAAAACCAGTCGCGTCTCATACAAGTTCTCGTCAATAAAACCAAACTTGGGAATGAGTATTCTGGCATCGTGGCCTAAATTATTTAAAGAAGTAGCCAAAGATCTAACCACAGAGGCCACACCACCCACCCTAGCGTACGGTGCGGATTCCACAGCTACTAATAATATTTTAGACGCACGCACAGACGATCCATTTAAAATGACTTTTTCTAAAGCTTTTATAATTTTTGGAGATTTACTGGCATCCACCAGCTAATTGTACCCTTTATTCAAGCTCATTTGCAAGGTCGGTCTCACCCTCGTTTAAAAGGTCCAGCTTTATTTGTTCGTCAGAAACCACCTGAAGTCCATGCATTTCTTTCCTATCTTTGTAAAGAGAGACCACATTAGATGTCGCCAAACAAAGTTGCGCGGTGTCTTTTGTGGACGGAGTGAGCTGCAGAACTTTTTCAAAATACGATCTATCACCGGGTCTAATATAGGCGTGTATCAAAGAAAAAGGCTTTATTGGCTTATGGAGTGAAAGTCCCGCCTGCATAGTAAAAGCGTAGTCAAGGGACGCGTTCTTTGCTGACTTATCTAACGATTGCGCAATCTCCTTTAACCCACCCACACCGCTTCTATAGTAAGTAAATTCGGATTCTTCCAAACCTTCTTCAACCTTCTCCACTTTAGGCTCATCCCAAACTTTCGGTGAAAACTCGATAATTGGAGCAGATGTTCCGGCAGAACTTGGCGCCTCTTGAGTTTTTAGCTCCTGCGACTTGTATTTTTCCGCTGCCTGCCTAAATCTAGCTAACCAATCAACAGGCTCATCTTTAATAGGGGCTTTTTCAACTTCCTTCGTCTCTTCTTCTTTGTCATTCTTATGCTCAACCTGTTTACTTATTTCATGGTAAGAGGGTTCCTTAACCTCAACAGGCTGAACCGGCCTCTGAACCGATGGATGAAGAAAGTCATTTATATTTTCTTTAGTGAATCTATGTCTCCC
>JBBAAW010000032.1:0-5091 GCA_041658075.1 Patescibacteria group bacterium | reverse complement strand
CGGTCTGAAGTTGGGCCTATAGCTCAGCGGTAGAGCGACCGGCTCATAACCGGTTGGTCCCAGGTTCGATCCCTGGTGGGCCCACCACTTACTAGAAGTTAGAGGTTAGAAGTTAGAAGTTGGAAAAATGGAAGGAATTCGCTAAAGCGAATTCCCACCGATTAAAATCCAACCTCCAACTTCCAACATCCAACCTCCAATAGCGGCCCCTTGGTCAAGCGGTTTAAGACACCGCCCTTTCACGGCGGTAACACGGGTTCGAATCCCGTAGGGGTCACCATTATAAAAATAAGATTTTCAAACATATGATCTGGGAGTCCGAGGGTCGGCGATCCTGTCATCGCCCGCCAAAGTAAATCAAAGTCACTATCTGAAGATAGTGACTTTTTATTGTATAACGAAAACCACCTGCTATGCAGGTGGTTCCAAAAAGCTTTAGCTATGAGTAGAAAAATCTACCCCCGTTTGATAGAATAGTGCAGGTTCGCCAACCGCACTGTTTGCAAAAGGAGGTAGATATCCAAGTGGATACTGAAAGTTTAGCACATACACAATGGAATTGTAAATATCACATAGTATTTGCCCCAAAGTACAGGAGAAAAGTGATATATGACAAAATCAAAAGCGATATTGGAAAGATATTACGGACATTGTGTGACTATAAGAAGGTAGAAATACTTGAGGCTAACGCCTGCCCAGATCATATTCACATGTTGGTGTCGATACCACCGAAGATAAGTGTATCAAGCTTCATGGGATATTTGAAAGGTAAAAGTTCGTTGATGATATTCGACAGGCACGCCAACCTGAAATACAAATATGGCAACAGGCATTTTTGGTGTAGAGGGTACTATGTAGACACGGTAGGCCGGAATAAAAAAGCGATAGAACAGTACATAAGAAAGCAACTACAAGAAGATATCGCATCAGACCAGATTAGCCTGAAAGAATTTATAGACCCGTTCACGGGTGAGCCAGTAGATAAAAACAAGAAAAAATAACCCCTTGAGGGGTTGTTTGAAAAAGTGCGCGGTTGGCGGACCGTTCAGCGAGCCTTGAGGCTCAGCCAAGTATCATGCCCTTATAGGGCTAGAGCAAACCACCCGCTGAGCGGGTGGTCATGATTTGCCTTGGTGGGCGTTTGCATGCGGAGAAAAATGGCCTCTTTTTGGCCGACATCCTGCTTGTAAGGGGCAGTTCATGGATTGAATTATTTTACAATAGGTAATGCTATATAAAATGTACTGCCTTGTCCGAGCTTACTTTCCACCCAAATACGGCCACCGTGGTATTCCACAATCTCTTTGGCAATTGCAAGTCCCAGGCCGTGTCCATCTGATGATGACGTCCGTGCTTTTGAGCCCATATAAAAACGGTCAAAAATATGGTAAATGTCTTGTTCGGCAATACCTATACCGTTATCTTTAACTTTGAAGGTAACTTCGTTTGCCGATACATCGAACCCTATGACTATAGTACTGTTTTCCGCGCCTTTGAATTTTATGGCATTGAAAATAAGGTTGGAAAAAACCCGTTCGATCCTGTCAATGTCCACCATTACACAAGGGAAAACGGCTAAGGCAGGAATATCTGTATTGATTTTTATTCCTGCTGACTCTATGTCCAGGTTATATTTGTCATAAATTTGGCGGAGGATGCTATCGACAGGGATGTTTTGGAGGTTGAGCGTGATATTGCGGGATTCGAGCTGCGTCAGTTCAAAAAGTTCCTGAGTAAGCTTGATCAATCCGCCAATCTTTACTTGAATACGCCTTAAGTACTGTTCCTGCTTTTGGGGCTCTGTAACAATCCCGTCCAAAATAGCATCCACATACCCCTGAATGGATGTCATAGGGGTTTTTAGGTCATGGGAGATATTGGACAGCAGGTCAAGGCGTGATTTCTGCAGCTTGGACAGGTCATTATTTATTTCTTCCAAGCGCTGATTCGACTGTTCAAGGGCAGATGTTCTTTCCCTTACTTTGTCTTCAAGAATTTCGTTTGATTCTTTCAATTGCATTACTAATTGGTGAAGACAGGAAACGATATCCTCTTGTCCGGAATCCTTTTCTTTTCCCTTTTCAGGTACCGGAAGATCCCCTGTTTCGTCTGTTTCCGGTTCGGAAGGCCCGGTTTTATATTTGGTGTCGACAGAAAATTTTATTATTTTACTAATAGGTAACGTAAAAATAAATTTAATGGTATTCTGTGGGCCAAATGATTTATGAAGTGACCCTCCATGAAGCTCAATAAGACTGTTTGCCAAAGCCATTCTTGTATCATTTGTCCAATTATCTACCAAGACGATTTCATCAGTATGGCTGGTACCTAAAACAAAGATATCAACCTTACCGGTTTCATTTTTGCTCGCTGAAATACTAATGGAACAGTTGGCAACTAGTTTCTTAATTATACTTTCGATGAAAATATAAAATATCTGGAGTAAACGGTTCTTATCCGCTTCAACCAGCAGGTAATCATCGTCAACGTTATTCTTAAGTTCCAGGGACTTTCCAATAATCTGAAGTCTGAAAATGGAAAAAACGGACTGCACAATTTCTTTTAGACAGACGGGCCGGATGTTAAGTACCAGGTCATTATTATCCAACTTTATATAATCAACAATCTCGTTTATCAGACTGACAAGACTTCTGCCACCCGCATAAATAATGGAAAGGTTTGACTTCTGCAGTTTGGTTAACGGGCCTCCGGCCCCATTTATCATTGATTCTGAAATATGGATGACCCCGTTTAAAGGTAAAAAAGCTTCATCCAGTCTGGTTTGCAGGAATTTATATGATAATTTTTTTTGGGATTCCAGGTCGGAGAATACTAGTCCAATGTCCGAGCAATCTTTTGAAAATTTTCTAATTAGGATAACTGATTGGGAAAACACAAGGACAAAAATACCGATCGAGGAAAAAGATGTTTTAATCAAGTTAATTTGATCATTAATAACCGAAAAAGCACAAAAAACGGCTGCAGTGCTAAGAATTACTGCCCCGTCCCTTTTGTTTAAGCAAGCTATGGCCAATATATAAATTATATAAATAAATAATGATACCTTTAGTAATGTAAAAAAGAGGTATAATCCGGTTAAGATACCGGTTTTAACCACGAAGGGGAAAATCCCTATCACAGTACTTAAGGCCATAAAAAAATATAACGGCTTTTCTGAGACAATGTCTTTAAATATTGTTTTTAAAAACAGCAAAAGAAACGGAAAACTGAAGTAAAGAATAGATGTCTGCAATATAAAGGCTGTTTGTTGGAACCGGAGGCTTACAACAAAGCAAAAAAGGCTTAAAAACAAATTGGATGGATTCCTTTTTATCATGATAAAAAGCGCCAGGTGGTAAACTGCTACCGCAATGAGAATTCCCCAAAGAACCTGCTCATATCCGCTCGTATTCATAAAACTGCTTTACCCCTCAAACCTAGATTTTTTATTAAAAAGTCTAATTCAACAAACACTCTGTTCCTATTTTTTACAGGCTCGAAACCGGAAGGTTGAATTTATATCCGGCTCCTTTGATAGTAACGACATATTTCGGGTCTGACGGGTCTTTTTCAATTTTTCTCCGCAGGTTACTCATATGTACCATAACTGTCCTGTTGTCTCCAAAGCTATGTGAACTCCAGACTGACCGGAAGAGCTTTTCGATGCTGAAAACCGTATTAGGATTTTGAGCCAGCATTGCCAGAAGCTGAAATTCCTTGGCTGACAAGTCAACAGAAGAACCGTCCATAAGTACTGAATGGCTGTTTAAATCAATAACCAGACCAGGAAAAGCCAAAATGGAGTTTTGAGGTTCCTGGTTTGTACTTAATACCCTGTGACGTCTCAGATGGGCTTTGACCCGCGCGATAACTTCTCCCGGAGAGAAGGGTTTTGTAATATAGTCATCTCCTCCGACGGAAAGGCCAAGGATTTTATCTATTTCTTCACTTTTACAGCTGAGAAAAAGAATTGGAATATTTTTTTCTTTACGCAGCTCCTGGCATACTTCCAACCCATCAAGCCCCGGCAAAAGAACATCCAGTAATATAAGGTCCGGCTTGGCTGCCTTGGCCAGTTCGACTGCCCTGAAACCATCTTCGGCTGTTAAGACCTCGAAACCGTTTTTTGTTAGGTATAAAGAGAGCACGTCACTTATGTCAGGATCATCGTCCACAACAAGGATTTTTTCCCCAGCCATAAATACCCTCCTTTAACCGCTTAATCTATTTAAGAGCTTCAAGCAAAACCCAAATTAGCTTTTAATAAAATTAAGGTAAACTTAAGGTAAGCTTTAACCCGATTTAAGGTAACAAATGATATAATTTTCATACTGATATTATTCTACATTATAACTACCATTCCTCCAAAAAAAATGAAAAAGATGGGAAACATAGAAGACCTGTTCGATTCCTGGTTTGGGCAAGGAGGTATGAATCCTGAAATTTAAAAAAAAATTTAACGGCTATATACCTGGGCAAGTAGAGAATTACTTTACTTCCCTTGAACAGGACCATCAGGAAGTTAATAATAAGAAATTACTTGAACTCATTGAAATTCGCCGAAAAAATAATGAACTCATTTCAATAATTAATACTCTTTCCGAAGAAATTGAAGAACACAATAAAAAGAAAATGCAGGTGATTAACAAGTTTTCTTCCGAACTGGTCAATTTTGACAATATAAAACAAAAAACGCAGGAAGAGGCATATCAGAAAAAATTAGCGGCTCTGCAAAAATTAAAAAACTTACGTGATGAGTTATTAGGTTTAAATAAATTGTTAAACGACTGTTATAAGGATTTATCAGTAATTAAACATAAATATCAACTTCTACAGTAAGGTATGGCAAATATGGAAAGAAGGGATTGAGGACGGTGAAAATCCAGAAATCCTTTTTTGGATACGACCCGGCAGCAGTTGAACAAGAGGTCAGGTTACGACAGCAAAAATGTAAACAGGCCCAGGAAGAACAAAATATAGCGATTAAGATTGCGATTAAAGAACAGGAACAGCTGGAAAGGCAGCTTAATGACCTTCAAGCTCAACTTGAAACCGCCCGCCAAAGCTCCACTCTCATTCAAAAATTTCAGG
>JBBAAW010000031.1:0-5841 GCA_041658075.1 Patescibacteria group bacterium | reverse complement strand
CAAACAAAATTTGTAGTATCCTAAATACATGAGAGTGATCATCAGGCATTTTATTTACACTGCAGCCGCCCTGTACCTTTTGCAGTTGTACGCCAAACCTTTTGAATTTGGCGGGAATCAAACCAAAACATTTTTAATTGTAGTTCTTGCCATAACGATAATTGTCAATTTTTCCAAGCCGTTGTTAAAAATAATTTCGTTTCCCGTGGGTGGCGTTATCTACACACTGCTTTTAATTTTAGTAATTGGCGCGGGACTTTATGCCTTAGAAAGCCTCATTCCCGAATTTGCCGTAAAAGCCTTTGAACTTCCCAAAACCGAACTTTTTGGTATAATCTTGGGCGACACCAAATTAGAAGGATTTAAAGCCTTAGGTTTTGTTTCTGCTTCTATAGCCGTTTTTATTGGATTTATCGGTTGGGTCATGGGGTGATTATGATAGTCGTACAAATTATTGCAAGCATTGCCTTAATATTATTGGTTTTAATTCAGTCAAAAGCTAGTGGTCTCTCCAGTTCCGTGGCAAGTTCTTTTGGAATGTACAGATCGCGCCGGGGGGTGGAAAAAGGAGTCTTTATTTTAACTATTGTCTTTGGTGTCATCTTTACTGTTAACAGTCTGTTTCTGGTCATTTAGTCATGTCAAACTCTAAACAAGTTCAAATTGAAGGTGGCGTTCCTTTGGTGGGGAGTGTGCAGGTGGGAGGAAGCCGAGCATTGACGCTAAAGCTTATTTACGCATCAATCTTGTCTGGTGAAACTTGTATTTTAAACAATGTTCCAAAGTCGCGCTATGTTTTGGACGACTTAGAAATTGCCCAGGAGTTGGGTGTTAAGGCGACTTGGAGCAGTTCTAACCGCCTAACTATAAACTCTCACGATTTGCTGGGCGAGGCAATATCTTTGGAAAAAGGCTCAAAAGTGGCAACCGCGGGTTTTTTGGTACCGGCTCTAGTTCACAAATTTGGAAAGGCGATTTTGCCAAAAAGCACAGCGAGTGTATTAAGGGTTGACAGAGGACAACAGTACGCTAAGATTTGGCAAGCTTTTGGCATGGAAGTTAAGGAGGATTTTGATAATTATTATATTGAGGCGGTTAAATTGCAATGCGGTGAGGTGATTTTGCCCTATAAATCAAGGGTCTTAACCGACATGGCAATACTTACCGCGTTTTTTATTCTCGGTGAAAGTACAATTTTAAATCCCTGTTCGGATGTGGAAACGGGCGATTTGCTTGACTTTTGTAATAAAGCGGGTGGAGAGGTTAAGAGATTGGAAAACGGGTCTATAAGTGTTAACGGGTGCGGTGTTTTTAAAGGCGTGGAGTATGATTTGCCGTTTGACAGGGAAGAATCCGCTTTTTTTATTCTCGCGACTCTACTTACCAATGGAAATACTACTTTAAAAGGTATTGAACGGGCACGGCTTTTGCCGTTTTTAAATTGGCTTTCTAAAGTTGGGGCAAGTTACGAGTTTATAGGCGAGGGTATGAGGGTTTGGCACAATAGTGGAAAACCATTTGAAAAAACGGAAATTAACGTGTCGCCTCATCCGGGTTTTATTACCGACTTTGCGCCCATGTCGGTTTTTTTGGATTGTTTTGCCCAAGGAGAAAGTGTAGTTTTTGAAAATCCTTTGGCGACAAATTTGGACTACATCAAGGACTTAAACCGTTTGGGAGCAAGTATTGATACAGTTAAAGGCGAGGAAAATATTGAAATTAGGATACAGGGTCCGGTAAGATTAAAACCTGGTCAGCTTGCAGTGAGCGACTTACGATACGCGTTGGTGAACTTGCTTTATGCTCTTTGTGTGGAAGGTAAAAACGAACTTTCCGGTTTTGAGGTCATAGAAGACGGCTTTGAAGACATAGTTGAACGACTTAGGACTCTGGGCGCGTCGGTTGTATAATATCTTACAATGGAAACACAACTACTCCATCTTTTCTTGTCGGCAATTATTAGTCTTGCCCTGTATCCACTATGGATAAAATTTGTATACAAGTACCAAATGGGCGAGGATGTGCGAATGGACGGACCGCAGACGCACTTGGCTAAAAAAGGCACGCCAACTATGGGAGGCTTGGTTTTTGTGCTAACCGTGGGGTTGGTGACCTTTTTATTTAATCGGTCGCGCGATCAAACGCTTTTTCCGCTTTTTGTAGCCTCGCTGGCGGGACTTTTTGGGTTAGTCGAAGATCTTTCCAAAGTTTATAGAAGATCTGGGCTTCCGGGCTTTTTTGAATATCATTTTGGTACCTTGTCGCTTGGCAAATTAGGAGTCATTTTGTCAAAAACCATCCTCAAACCTTGGTTTATCTTTACCGAATTTTGGCGGGTAGTGGGTAGCAAAACTGATGCAGGTATAAAAACGCACCAAAAGTTTTTAATACAGTCAGTAATTGCGGGCTTTGTATCATACTGGGTTTATTTTAAGTTGGGTTGGGATTACATCTGGTTTCCGCTTATTGGTAACATACACATTGGTATAGGTTATCCAATTTTTATTTTTCTGCTCTTTATAGCTGTTTTAAACTTTGTAGCTTTTACGGATGGGTTGGACGGTTTGGCAGGTGGACTTTCTTTTTTTGCTCTTTGCGCTTTTTGGGTAATTTCCGCCATTTTTGGTCTTAATTCCCTTTCTTCTTTTTGCGCGACTTTTGTGGGAGCCCTTTTGCCTTTTTTGTACTTTAATATCTACCCGGCGCGCGTTTTTATGGGAAATGTAGGTTCTCATGTTTTGGGTGCGACTTTGGTATTGCTGGGAATTCTTCTGCATCGCGAATTTGCGCTTATAGTAATTCTTATGGTTTTTTTAGTCGATGGAATATCCAGCCCTTTACAACAACTCTCCGTTAAGCTTACAAGAAAAAGAATTTTTCTGATGGCGCCTTTGCATCATCACTTTGAAATTTTAGGCTGGCCGGAAACCAAGGTCACTCTGCGTTTTTGGCTATTTGGCATAATTTTTGCTTTTTTGGGAATTCTTGTGTCGCTTTTGTAATGAAAATAACTGCTCAAAAATCCCGCCGTTATTATTATTTGGTGCTTGGCATCTTAGCCTTTGGACTTATTACGGTCTACAGTGCCTCGCCTCTTTATTCGCAACGCTTTTTTAAAGATCCCATCTATATCGCAAAATTACAGTTAGTATGGACTTTAGCGGGTCTGGCTCTTTTTATACTGGTTTCTTTACTAAGTCAAAATTTTTTAAAAAGCATATCTAAAGGACTTTTTGTAGCGTCACTTGTGGCTCTTTCGTTTTTGTCATTTACTTCGATATTTTTTCCTTGTAGTAAAGCCACCATTGATAACGATATTGCTTTTTGCCTCTGTAAAAACGGCGCTAGGCGGTGGATATATTTAAATCCGCTTCCGCTTCCGCAACTTCCGTTTTTGGGGACTTTGGGTTTTCAAGCTACTGATTTTGCAAAACTGGCCTTTGTTCTTTATATGCCGTCTCTTTTAGAATCGAAGATGTTTTTGCTGTCGCAAAGAAAAAATGCCAAACGCAAATACGAGCCTTTTGTTTACTTTTTTGGGTTTAGCTTTCTAATGTCGCTTTTAATTTTGAGTCAGCCAAACATGAGTAATGCGGTTTTGATAATTATTATTGCTATGATAATTTATTTTATTTCCGGAGCGGATTTAAAGCCCCCTTTTGTTTTAGTTCCCGTGTTTGTTTTGGTTGGTATTGCGTTTATTCTGATATCCCCATATAGACGAGAACGTTTTGAAACTCTATTCAATCCTGGAAATCAGTCGGAGCTTAAAGAGTCGTACCAAAGTGAACAAATATTAATTGGACTTGGTTCGGGCGGAGCTTTTGGTGTAGGAGTGGGTCAATCTAAACAAAAGGCCCACTATACACCGGAAATTATCGGCGACTCCATTTTTGCCGTGGTGGGCGAAGAGATGGGTTTTTTGGGAAGCTTGATAGTGGTTTTTGGGTTTGGGTTTTTGGCTTTTGAGATGATTAAAATTTCCTCAAACGCGGTTTCGTTGTATGAAAAAATGGTGGGAGCGGGTGTTTGCGCGTGGATTTTCTTTCAATACCTAATAAATCTGTACGCTACGGTAAATCTTATTCCCTTTACGGGTATGCCAATTCCGTTTATTTCTTATGGCGGTTCATCCATGGTTTTTGCTTTGGCGGGGTTGGGTTTGGTTTCTAATATTTATAGACGACAGGACAACTAGGTTTGATGTAAAATACCCTGTAGATATGTTTAAAATCTTTGTAATGTCGCCAAAAGAATACACCACAAAGCTTATAGATGCGATGTCGGGAGCAGGTGCAGGCGTTATGGGAAATTATACGCATTGCGCTTTTATAACTCCTGGATTTGGAAATTGGAAAAGTGAGGAAGGTTCTAATCCAACCATAGGTGAGGTTGGAAAAATGAGCAGAGAGTCGGAGGAAAAGATCGAGATGGTCTGTCCCGAGGATAAATTGCCCGATGTGGTTAAAGCGATTAAGAGAACTCACCCTTACGAAATACCAGCCATCGATGTTATTAAAATGGAGGATTTGATTTTATGAATTTAGATAGCGTAGTTTTTTATAGCCACGATATTGAAAAAATAATCGAGTACTATGTTAATGAGTTGGGTTTTAAATTGGAATACTCGACTTCAGGTAAGTTTGCGTCATTTATTTTTCCAAACGGAGCCAGATTAAGTGTTAAGAAAGCAACAGAAGAAAGGGAAGTGCCTGGGGCACAAAGCGTTTTTATTGCGGTAACAGGTATCGAGCAACTTTACAAAGATATTAAAGGGAAAGGTCTTGATATAAGAAAAGAACTTACATATAAGGATTATGGGATTGAGTTTAGTATTCTAGATTCCGATAAAAATAAAATTCAGTTTATACAAAGAAAGAAATCATGAAAATTGTAATTACAGGGGGACACCACAGCAGCGCGCTTCCGGTCATTAAAAAACTACGGGAGGATTATCCGAATGTGCAGATCTGTTGGTTTGGACACAAATTTTCCGCGCTTGGCGATAAAAATCCCACACTTGAATTTCGCGAGATTACCGCGTTGAATATCCCCTTTTACCACATTCACGCAGGGAAGTTTTATCGCACACTAAACCTAAAGCGATTGGCAAAGATTCCCTTTGGTTTTTTTCAATGTTTGTACTTGCTTACAAAAATTAAGCCCGATGCTATTTTATCCTTTGGTGGTTATATTGCAGTGCCCACAGTGATTGCGGGGTGGGTTTTGGGGATTCCTTCTATTACTCATGAGCAAACTGTAGTGGCGGGTTGGGCTAATCGTGTAGTGTCAAAATTTACCAAAAAGGTGTTGGTTTCTTGGTTGCAGTCGCAAAAATACTTTCCTAAAGAAAAAACCGTTTTTGTGGGTTTGCCCCTGCGAAAAGAGATTTTTGAGGTTAAGTCGCAAAGTTTTTTGATCGAAAGTAATTTGCCAACTATCTACATAACCACAGGAAAAATTGGCTCTCACGTAATAAATAAAGTTGTGGGCGAATGTTTGAGTAACCTTTTGAGTTTTTGTAATGTGATTCATCAGTGTGGAGACAATTCAGTTTTTAGCGACTTTGAGATGTTGACGAGTTTAAAAAGCGAACTTAGTAATACGATCGGAAAATACTATTTGCGCAAGTTTATTTTTGAGGACGAAATTGGGGAAGCTTTTTCTAAAAGTGATTTAGTAGTTTCTAGATCGGGGGCGCATACCACAGGTGAACTTTTGGCATTAAAAAAACCTTGTTTGTTAATTCCTATTCCCTGGGTGTCGCATAACGAACAATACGAAAACGCCAAAATTTTGGTTGACACGGGGCTTGGGACAATTTTGCCGGAGGATAAACTC
>JBBAAW010000030.1:0-6168 GCA_041658075.1 Patescibacteria group bacterium | reverse complement strand
AAAACGCCTTGTACTAAAAGTCGCATCACTCTGCTTCCCGCCGGATAACATGTCATTAAAGTAATAGTGGACTCGTTTAGATATTGGGGTTTAAATCCCGCTAATGGGTCTACGTCAATGGGTTTTTTAATCTGTCGACTTTCCACAAGATACTTAAATCTTAAATTATTGTATTCGACCATAAATTCATCTCCAGCCTCTAACCTGTCTATAGTGGAGAAAATAGCTTTGTAATTTTTAGGGTTGTAGAACATGGGTAAAACAGAATGACCAAAAATAAAGGTATTTCCCGTTTGCCCAGGCAGAGCGGAGTTTGGATAGTGACCTAAAGCCTCGTCGGGATTTAGATGATACGCATTAGTTTCTACCAAAGCTTTGTCTATTCCTAACTTCTTGACGGTAAGATAAAAATACTGTGGGATATTTGCGTCGCGGTTTTTTTCTTGTTGATCGGTGGGGACGGTGTCCTTTGCAGGTCCGTAGCCCTGTAACTCGTCAAAATTAAAGTCACTAAAACCCGTAGCCACACCCAGAACACTGCCTTTTACAGCTTTAGTGTCCACATTATTATTTTTTATATAAACGAAGGGCAACACAACTTGCCAAACAAAAATCCCTAGACCAACAAAGATTAATGTGGAGGGAACTACCCTTGGACTCAAGACAAAATGTTTATTGTAAGTTTTATAGATAGGATCAAACGACTCGTCTTTTATATATTTGTAGGGCACTTTCACTTTTCTATTCTACCCCATAAGAATTTTTTGTGTAACTAAAAGCGCCACGGTTTCCGGAACAATTTTTCCTGTTTTTAGAGCAACGTCGTAATTGTATAAAAGTTCATACAAATCTAAAATCTGCTTTTCCGTAAAGTTCTTGGCTTGCTGTTGGGCCGTTGAAACCTGAAAAGGTGGAAGTTTTTTACTAAGTCCAAATTTTGCGAAACTAACGTTTCTAAGCTGATACTGCAACATAACAAGAATATAAATGGGATCGTTATCTATCTCTAACAATTTTTGTAGACTTTTGTAACACGCGATTTCCTGCTTATTAAAAAGATCGTCTAAATACCTAAAGACTTCTTTAGGACGGGCAAGAGTTGCCGGAACTACCCGTCCCTTAAAGGCTCTGACCACTTTAACCAGGGAACTTGTAGCTTCCAAATCCTTGCTACTTACCAAAATTATATTTGCTGTTGGGTATTTTTTAAAGGTTTCAAACAATTTTTCCAACTGGGCTTTTACAATTTTAGTTACGTCAATTATATTTAGCGCGGTGTCTCCAAATATATCGGTTTGAAGCGTGGTTTCAATAATGTTTACGGAATCGTCCTCAAGGTTATATTCTTTTATCACGGAGGCTTTTACATCTTTTGCCGACTTTAGAATAAAGTCTCTTATAGCAACCTGATTTGTTCCATAAATTAGACTTAACATTAGTTAAAAAGATACTTTTGAATATACGCGTGAATTTGCGAATAATCTCCCGCTTTGGGGATTAAAACATATTTCCCTCCGTACAAAGTTAGATCGGTGGGAGCGTACAACAAACCGCCATTCTCGCTTTCACTTCTGTCGTCCAAAACCAAAGTCCTTGTATTATTAAAACCCACAGACTCCGCAAGCGTATAAAAAACCTGTAAACTTGATAAGTCCAAATTAGTGTCAACATTTTTAGAATACAGCTCGTAAAGAGATTTAACTTTTGAAAAATCCAAAAGCGTTTGCGGGGAAAGAGCCTTTTGTTTTACCGCCATAATGACATTCTGTTGTCTTTTTGCCCTAGCAAAGTCCGTGTTCTCGCCGCTATCGCCATGTCTGGATCTTGAATACTTTAGCGCCATTTCACCATCCATTTTAGTTAAACCTTTTGTAAAAGTTATGGTTTCGTATCTCCCGCTCTCCGGCAAATAATTCTCCCTGCCTTCAATAGGATAAAGCGCATCCATAAATGAATTTTCTACATTTACTTCCACGCCTCCCAAAATGTCAATAACCTTCTTAAATAACGCAAAATTTACCACACCGTAATAATGCACTGGAACCCCTAAAACATCTTGCACCGCCTTTAAAGTCTCTGCCGAACCCGTTCCGTCTTTTCCTCCATACGATCCGTAAAGCTCGTTTATTTTGTAACGTCCACCCCGACTACTTTCCACCCACAGATCTCTTGGCAAAGAAATTATTACCGCGTCTTTGGTTGACTTTCCAACAGAAATTAACATTATGGTGTCGGTAAGCATGGAACCCATCTGGTCGCCAAAAGACCTTTGATCCGTACCTAAAACTAAAATGTTAGTTCGACCATCCGTCTCTTTAAGTTTCTCACCCTTAGACCCGCTTACCGTACTAATAATATTTATTGGATCAAGCATTCCCGCTAAGGCAGTTTTAATTTTTGATACATTTAACGCCGTAAAAACAATAACTCCTACAGAGAAAATTGCCGGCAAATAGGAGAAAGGTCCCCTTTTATTGCCACTTGTTCTTTTAGCCGACTCCTTAACGCCGGATTTTAAATCTATATAATTCATAATGAGAATTTTCTAACAATATCAATAAAATCCGCGGGATTCAAGCTAGCATTTCCTACCAAAACGCCGTCTAAACCTTTAATCAATGCCAGATCTTGTGCGTTTTCTCCATTAACGGAACCTCCGTAAATTATGCCGGGCTTCGGCCCAAAAAACTTTCTTGCCGTGTCAACCGAATTTTCAACTTCTTGGATATTTTTCGATCTATAAACGCCGCCTACCGAAATATTATCTGGATCCTCTAAAACGTAAATTGCCCCGTCAATAATTTTGTAGTCGTTGGGCGACTTAAAACAAACTACTGGCACGATATCAACACTCAAACACTGCTTGACCTTTTGCATAACTAGATCACGCGACTCCTGCCTTTCGCTATGTCCAACAAGGGCATATTTACAAGACTGTTTGACTTGGTTAATGCCAACAAACCCTGTGTGTGCTCCATCCGCAAACGGCGAGACATCTTGTACACCTAGCGCAACCGTCACACCTAGCAAGGACTGACGGATGGACTCCAAAAACGGCACGGGCGGGCAAATTATCGGAATAACGTTCTCAAGGTCGATACTCCTCATTAGTCGTACAAACTCCCCACACCACAAAACGGCCTCGTCAAAAGTTTTATTCTGTTTCCAATTAGCAATTACATATTTCATGAAATCTCCTTAAGCGTTTTGGTAAATAAATCCGGCAAAGCTTCCAATTGCTCGTGGGTATATTTGTACCCCAAACAGTCCAAACAAGCAAACACCATCCCTAGATTACTATAAATATTTTCCGCGTAACCACAAGCCACCAGACTATGTACCAAGATATTTCCGCCCATTTCTCCGGTTTGACTCTTATCGCATCCCAACGGACATCCCGAACAAGACGGACAATTACTCTCTTGGGCATTTACCAATTCTTTTTGACCCAAAATGTCGTTAAAAAGCGTCATATATTTTGCACTTCCCAAGATTGGTACTTTTTTAGTTCCTGTTACGGAAAACCCAAAAATCTTTTTAGCTAGAAATTTCTTTTCTAAAATCCCCAAGTCAAAACCAAAGTACCCGTCTAATAGCAGAGAGTCCTTTTTCATATGCAAAATGCTTCTCTTTCCCGGCAAACCCAAAGAATCAAGATCCGTTTGTGCGTCCAAAAATTTAACCTCGTCGTTTGTAATGTCCAAAATCACGTCCTCGCTAGAACTTCCCGCCAAAACCAAGGCATCCAAACAGGCAAACTTTAATCTAAAACTCAAACCGCCTCCAATATATAAATCCTCCATAACTCCATCGTTCTGCACTACAAAACAGGTTTTTGACGCAAAGGGAAAAAAACCATTTAACGGACCCACACATATCACCACAGGGTCAAAGTCCTTATATAAAGAATAAAGTTTAACTCCCAAGGTCACACCACCTACACATGGCGTAAGTTCCGGCAAAAGTTGCATTTCTGCCGTTTTTTGCGACAAATTTACAAAAAGCGTCTTTTTAGGCTCCATCTTCCTCCACTTCTTCAAAAACCTCTTTGGGACAAGATTTTATAACTCTTTTAATATTGAGTTCCTCAACTTTTGGATCTACACTCACAACAAATTTGGCCCCGTCATTTAAATCTCTTAAAATTCTTATGTACGACCCTTCAAGACCCGCGCTTTTTAACTGCTGTTGACACTCTAACACACACATTTCGCAACCCACACACCTATCCTGATTTATAACTTTTAATTTCTTTGGCATAACGCTTTAATCCCAGGCAGGGTTCCGTAAACAAGAAAGTCCAGCATAGCACTTCCCCCGGTAGAAACAAAACTAAACTTATTAAAAAGTCCAAATTTATTTAGAGCAGTAACGGTATCCCCACCGCCTGCCACGGCAAAACAGCCTCTGTTTACCGCATCGGCGACGAGTTCTCCCACACGCCTTGTTCCCATGCTATATTTATCGTTCTCAAAAAGCCCCATGGGACCCGCCCAAACAATAGTTTTTGCATTCAAAATCGTCTCTCTCCACCCCTCTAAGGTCTTTGGTCCAATATCCTTATCATCGATATAGTCAACGGGATAATAAACTTTATCCATTAGGATTTTTAAATCCAATACAATTGGCTCCTCTAAAGCCAACCGCCCGCCTACCAAAACTCCATCCGCTATTTGGGCAAATTTTTGTATAACGGGTTTTTTTGACTCTATTTTTGCCCCACCAATAACTGCTAGAAGCGGTCTTGCCGGATCCACCAGTATTCTTTTGAGCGACTCTACTTCCTTGACTAACTGAAATCCCGCGTAGGAGGGCAGTAACTTTGGTATTTTTACCATCGACATGTGTTCCCTGAGGGAATTAGCAAAGCTTTCGTTCACATAAATACTTGCTTTTTGCGCCAGCTCCTTGGCAAGAACCGAATCGTTTGCTTCCTCGCGTGGGTCAAATCGCAAGTTTTCTAAAAGTTCATAACGGCCTAACAAATTTTTATCAAAATATGGCTTTAGCTGACTCGTAGAAAGTTCCGGGACTACCTTTCCCTCCGGTCGACCAATATGCCCCACAATTACCGGAATTCCCCCCAGGTCGATAATATAATTTAAAGTTTTTAAACCGGCATCGAGCCTAAAGGCCTCTACAATTTCTCCGTTCTTAATTGGCACATCCAAGTCGCACCTAATTAAAACTTTTGTTCCCGTCTTTATATCCGCTTTGTCAACGCATTGCATTAGCCAATGATATCAGCCCACCCCCAAATTTGACAAACTTGCATACATCTGTTATATTGGTGGGTCACTTGAAAAGGACTGAGATGATTAAACAAAAAATGACACAAAAGGCAAAGAATCAAAAAGTTAATGTAATGGTAAAAGGCAATTTGCGACATTTAACCTACAAGTTGCACGCTTTAATTAAAGCAACCCGCATGGGGCTAAAAACTCACAAACTTATTAAGCACCGGCCTGGTTATATTGAAATGGAGTTTGAGGGCGAACGCACCCAACTTTGGAAAATTGTAAAATGGGCAAAAGGCTACAGATTCTTTAGCGCAGTGGACGAAGTTATGTTTTCCTTTTCCTCCGCCAACGCTGTAAAATCATAAACTCACTAATACAGATAGTTTCGGATATGCCCAAAACTTTTACTTTGCCCATCTTTTTAGCGTTGGAAGATCTTTTGTAAGAAATTTCGCGATAAAACCCGGAAAATGCATTTCTTTAAGTTTTCCTACACACAACATCTGCATTTGTTCCAAAGTAATGTTAGGATTGGTAAACTCGCCATTTTGATAACAAAAACTGCAGTATTCGGGATTTGTGGACCCGTCTTTGTTGTTCCCACCTCCTTGCGGGTCTTTTGATAAAGGCATTCCGCAACTTTGACAATAAGGTCCTTTTGGCTTGAACATAAAATCACCTCCTCTATAAATTTTAATCCTGACTCTCTTGTTCCTTAGCCATTTGTTTAATATCCTCAAAGTAAGTGGTGTCCATTTCGCCTGGGAATGGCAAAAAATCGTTGGTAAACTCTAAAACTTCATCCGGAAACTTTCTTTTAGGTGTTTCCTCATCCCACACACAGATTATTTTTATACCCGCTTTGGCTGCAGAAGTACATCCTGTTAAAGAATCTTCAAACGCCAAAACCTCCTTTGGTCGCAGTTTA
>JBBAAW010000029.1:0-6411 GCA_041658075.1 Patescibacteria group bacterium | reverse complement strand
AAAAACCCATTGACGTAGACCCATTAGCGGGATTTAAACCCCAATATCTAAACGAGTCCACTATTACTTTAATGACATGTTATCCGGCGGGAAGCAGAGTGATGCGACTTTTAGTACAAGGCGTTTTAATTAATTAATCAAGTTCACGGATGACGCGCTTTTCAAATCTTGCCAGGGCGGCATTCTTAGGCTGCGTTAAAAGAAGATATATTCCTGTAAACATAATAAGGGATGATACCACGAACGCGGCAAAGATCGTATCGGAGCCTGTGGCTGGAACCGTTGATTCTGGAGTATTTTCATCGGCGCCGGCAAGGACCATTTTTGGTTGGGTGTCTACTTTTTGTGTGGAGAGTTCTTTAAAAACGGATTCTTGTTTTGCTTTTGTTACTTTACCATCGTCAGTTTTAACCTCGTCGGCCAAGAAATTTTGCGTTGCCACCTGTAATCCTATCTTTTTCTCCACCTTTAAATTAGCGGAGCTTGAAACGTCGGTAATGAGATAATAAAAAATTCCAAAGAGTAGCACAGAAACAAAGGCTATCACGGCAACATTCTTAACATTTGATTCTCTGGCAGTATTCATAGGCAGGCCACTTCTCATAGTTTACAGAGATATTTTTTAAAAATCAAGAGGTACTTATGATTTTGCGTTTAGCTTTTTGGCAAACCTGGATGCAAGCCGCGAGGCTTTATTTTTATGGATTACTTTATTATTAGCGGCTTTATCTAAAACACTCTGCAAATTTACCAGCGACTCCTTTTCCCCCGCCACAAAAGATTTTTGCGCCACTTTTATTCTTTTCTTCCAAAAAAGATTGTGTTGTTTCTTTTTTTCCGACCCTCTATGTGCTTTTTTTGCGCTTTCTATCTTTGCCATATGTAATTTAGCTAGCGTATGATAACATAATGCCCGATATGGTCAAGCCTAAGCTGTTTTCCAGCACCCAAAACACGGTTCTTTCAGCGGCGTTTATTTTGGCTTTAGCTTACGGGGTGTCTGCCATTTTGGGCTTGGTTCGTTCGCGTTTGATGGCCACTTTTTTTGGCGACTCCCTGGAGCTTTCTGTCTTTTACATTGCCGACCGGATTCCCTCGTTCATTTATTCCGTTTTGGCGGTAGGCGCTTTGGCAACCGTTTTTATTCCAGTTTTTGCCCAAGAGTTGGAAAAGGGTAAGGAAAAAGCGTTTAAGACTGCTTCCAACGCTATCACGCTTTGCGTGTTGGCATTTTTGATACTATCTATTGCCGTAATTGCTTTTGCGCCTCAAATTATCAACTTAATTTCCGTGGGAAAATTCACTTCCGATCAAGTTACCCTAGGCGCTCACCTTATGCAGATTATGCTTATTGGTCAAATGCTTTTGGTTTTAAGTAGCTTCTTTGGTTGTATTTTGCAGTCGTTTAAATATTTTTTAATTCCCGCCTTAGCCCCCGTTTTATATAATTTTGGACTTATTTTTGGGATCTTTTTTCTTGTGGGCGACTACGGAATTTATGCGCCCGCCATTGGAGGCATCTTAGGCGCACTCCTGCATTTTGCCATTCAAGCCGTTTTTATTAGAAACACAGGATTTTCTTACCGGTTTCAATGTAATTTAACCGACGCAGCCTCTTTAAAAATGTTAAAGCTTTTGCCCCCGCGCATTTTAAGTCTAACCGCCTCTCAAATTTCTATTACCATAAATAATGCTTTAGCGATTTTAGTATCCACTGGTTCGGTAATTTACATTAAATTTGCGGATCAGCTCCAATCTTTTCCGGTTAATTTTTTTGGTGCTTCCATTGCTTTGGCAGCGTTACCTTCTTTAAGCATGGTGTCGGGTCACAAAGACCTGGAGTCGTTCAAAAAAACCTTTTTTAACTCTTTTTTTCAAATGATGTTTTTAGCTATTCCGGCAAGCGTTATTTTTATAATTTTGCGTGTACCTATGACGCGTTTGGTTTATGGAGCCCGCGCCTTTCCATGGGATGCCACTTTGCAAACCGCTTTAATCCTGGGAATTTTTAGTGTTTCCATATTTTCTCAAAGTGCGGTTTTGCTTTTAAGTAGGGCTTTTTATGCTTTTAAGGATACGATTACTCCGCTTGTGGTAAGTTTGGTGTCGATTTGTGTAACCACAGCGCTTTCTTTTACCGCCGTTAAATTTTTAGGACTTGGGGCTTGGGCGATCGCAGCAGCGATCACTTTGGGTAGTTTTATAGACTTTTTTCTTCTCCTTTTGTTTATTCAAAAAAGAATTGGGCGACTAAGTACCATCGAATTTTTTGCGCCTTTTGCAAAAATTGCGTTTTCCGCCTTAGCCATGGGAATTTCCATTTATGCGCCACTTAAAATCTTGGACATTAGAGTTTTTGACACTACTAAAACACCCGAACTTATTGCCTTAACCGCAGTTGTTATTACCTCTGGTATGATTTCTTACCTTTTCTTTACTAAAATTTTTAAAGTTAAAGAAATCGACTTGTTTTACAAACTTTTGGCCAAACTTCAGTTTAAGAAAGCTCTTTCTCCCCAAACCCCCATTATTCCCGTGTTAGAAGAAGACGACATTATCTAAAACAAAGGCTCGGCGTCATCCTACTTCTTTTTAACCTCAATCTTCTTTGGTTTTTCCTCTTCCGCTTTAGGAATTATTACCTTAACCACGCCATTTTCCACTTCGGCAACGGCTTTTGATCCGTCGACCATTCTTGGAAGACTGGTGGAATAGTTAAATGTGCTCTGTCGTGTACTCTTGTAAACAACCTTCTTCTTATCCTTTTCCTCCTTGGTTTCCTCAAAGTCCGCCTTAATGGTAAGAATATTGCCCTCTACAGTAACCTCCACTTTATCTTCCGGAACTCCGGGAACGGGGGCTTTTACCACAAGCTCGTCGTTGGTCTCGTACATGTCAATTCCCTGCGCGGATGTAAGATCCTGCCAGTTAATAACGGGCGACATAGCTGTATCGTCAGGGAAAATTCTATTGTATTTAATAAGCGGCATCTGACTCACCTCCTTTTTAAAATCCGTCATGGCGAGTGCCAATTGTCAAGACCCTGTTATATTATCCTGTACTCCATAGTACAGGATATGAGACGATGGAGTTATAATATCTATCATGTTATTGGTATTTTTAGCCTGTTTGGTGGTTAGCCTTATATCTTTACTAGCCGTTTTGCTAGTGGTAAAGCTTAAGTTGCTAAACGAGTCCAAACTTTATTATCTTACAAGTTTTGCGGCGGGTGTTATGATAGCCACAACTTTCTTGGACCTTTTACCGGAAAGTGCGCAGGTTTTAGAATCGGGCGTTTATTACCTCGCGATGCTTGGTCTCATCGCCTTTTTTATCGTCGACAGATTTACAGTTTGGCATTCCCATTCCCACGGACACCATCATGAGGTCAAGCAAAATATTGGTCAAAAAGTGTTAATTGGCGACACAATTCACAATTTCTTGGATGGGGTTGTGATCGCCGCGTCTTTTTTGGTGAGTATTCCGGTGGGAGTTTCCGTAACCTTAGCAATTTGCGCGCACGAAATTCCTCAAGAAATGGCGGACTTTGGCTTACTTATAAAAAGCGGAATGGGAGTTAAAAAAGCTGTTTTTCTTAATTTTATTTCTGCGCTTTTTGCAATTTTGGGAGGTTTTTTAGGTTTTATTGGACTTGGGGAACGCGCCCACGAGGTTGCCATCTTAACAGCTTTAGCCGGCGGTATGTTTTTGTATATTGCCTGCGTGGATTTAATTCCGTCTTTGCGCAATGAGGGTCAGCCGTCAGTGCGGACCAAAATCATTTCTACAACTCTTTTTATTATAGGTTTATTTGCCATTTTTGCCTTTGGTCAACTCTCTTGATATGAAGTCGCAGGTGGTTAGAAAAAAGCCTAGATTAAATAAAAGATTTAGGTTCCAATTAATGTCGGAATTTATTTTATCGACTTACAAAAAATGCTGGGTTGCCGATATAGGCGGAGGTAAAGGTCTGCTCTCATTTTTGTTAAATAAAGAAGGTTGGGATTGCGTGGTAATAGATCCGTTTGACCAGATCTTAAAACATAAATACAAGGATATTCAAACAGGTCAGCGGGTAAAACTGTCCGCGGATGAAATAACAGGGGTTGAAAGAATTTCCGCAGTTTTTGAAAAAGAAATGGCCAAGGATTTTGATTTGTTGATAGGACTTCATGCGCATGGGTCAAACATTAAAATTATACAATCGGCGCTGGAGCATAAAAAAGATTTTGCCATTTTGCCCTGTTGTGTAATTGATGAGCCCGTGGAAGAAGTTAGCGGTATTAACTGGCTAAATTCGCTTTTTGACTACGCTTGCAATTTGGGATTGAATCCTAAAAAAGCCGTCTTGAATTTTGCTGGTCAGCGGACAGTTATTTACACCACAAATTATTTTGGGGTACAAAGCTAAGCTCGTCCGAATTTCTGCAAGATGGTTGTTGAAGCGTCGTGGGTGTTGAAGTGAGCAAAATCCCTTGAAACAACCTCCGTGGTTTTTTTGTTTTTCATGTAAAACATCTGGAGTTTCATAGTTGCCAGCTCAATTATATCGATTACTTTACCCGCGAACCGGGGTTTTCTGATCGTCTGAACCTTACCATCGGGGATGTGGAAGTTGGGAAGATAGTTTTTTATCCACTCGTTCTGCTCTAAAAAGTCAAAGTAGCAATTGTGGCGAAAGAAAAGTGGACAGAGCAGAGAAACCTCGTTGGCGGTGTACAGGTTTTGTTTTTTGCTTTCCCAGGTTAAGTTACCTGCGGTTATTAGAATGTTGGGGCAAATGGTTCCGGCAGGCTCTTTAGCGTTCCAATATACTCCCAAAATTTTTAACGTCGACACTAAAAACAGCCGGGTTAACCAAAGTCGTTTGGGTTTTGTAACAACCAATATATCAATGTCGCTCTGCTCGTTTGCGTTAAATGCCGCCACCGATCCTGTTACCGCTACCATCTCTATCCAGGGAATTTGCTTTAGATGCTTAACGGTATTGATCGCCTGCCTCATTAGTTTTCCCGCCTGCTTTCTTCTTAGCGCCGCTTTTTCGTGGTCGACTACGTTAATAGAATACCAACCATCTTTGCAAATGATTTTTTTGTCTTTTACAAGATTGTCCAGAGCATCTTTGAAATCTTGTTCACTTGTTGGTTTATTGGAAACGAGGTAATTCCAAATTTGGTAGTACGACATGGAACAGTCAAAAATTTGCCGATATCTTAAAGTGTCAAAAATTGCTTTTTGTGCCGGGTTAATAAATTGAACTTTAGTTTTTTTAAACTTTTTGGGCGGATTTTTACGCATGAGTTTGTTCGTCTAAAACCTTATTGACTATGGCGTCGGCAAGTTTATTTTGCTCTCTTGGTACGGCAAAGTAGGAAACCTCCCCGATTTTTTGCTCCAGTTCTTTTACCTTTTGGTAGAGTGGAGAAAGTTTAGCGTTTTTAACACGGTACTCTCCTTTTAGCTGTTTAATCACCAGCTCACTGTCCATTAAAACTTCCGCGCTGTCTGCTCCCATTTCTAACGCCGTTTCTAGTCCTAAAATAAGCCCTTGATACTCCGCCTCGTTGTTAGTACAAATTCCTAAAAATTTGCTTTTTTGCGCTACCACATTTTCGTTTCTATCTTTTAAAATCGCCCCACAGGCCCCTGGTCCGGGGTTCCCGCGCGAACCTCCGTCGGTGTTAATTGTCATGATCCTCCTTTAGATAGCGCCAAGCTATCATATATATAGCGCGAGATTATTAAGATTGACGACACGATAATGATGGAAAAGGCAAAGCTGGCACCAAAAATGTTTGTCCATTCCGGATAGGTTTTTAAAACCACTGGCGAGTTGGGAGTTTTGCTGACCTCTAATAACGGGTCGGCGGAAGCTTTAAGCTTGTTATGCGTTTGAATAGCCGAGTCAGCCACCTTTTCCCAAAGATTTATTGCGTCTTGAGAAGTTTTACCTTTTACACTAAGAACAATCGCTTGTGTACCGTCGCGTTTAGCTTTTACTAGTCGTGACAATTCTTTTAGGTCAGCGCCACTATCTGCGGATTTTAAATTATTTGGGCTTTGTAAAATAGATAAAAAGGTTGCGGTGTATGCTCCCGCGTTTTGCTGGGCATAGTAACCTTCATAGGTAAAAACTTCTTTAGACGGTTCGTCAGCTTTTCTGGTTACAATCAACAGCCCTTTTGCCGTATATTGATTGGGTAAAATGGTCGATACGCCCGCCCCCGCAAGTCCCACAAATATTGAAATTGCAAAAACAAGAAGAATTTTTTGTTTCACGACTCCATTATATAGTATCTTTACAACGCAAATCCTAAACCATATACTAACATCAGCAAAGGCCTGTCCATGATAAGCGCAAAAACAATTAAAAAAACCGCATTAGTTCCCACAGTATTAATAACCCACGGA
>JBBAAW010000028.1:0-7116 GCA_041658075.1 Patescibacteria group bacterium | reverse complement strand
ATCAAACCCTTCGTCAGTATAACAAGACTTCACTCAACAATATAACGCTCAACTATAAACTATAACCTGGCACTCTTAGTCGTGAACTCGAACGCTACAAGATAAAAGATAAAGTAAGTAGTAAGAAATAAGTAGTAATCAGTAAGTTGGATAAAAGACAAAAGTTTCTACTGTGTAAGGTTGATAAAGATTGCTTCGTCCCGCAGGGCGGGGCTCGCAATGACAGTACATGTAAGATAGATTGTAGAAATGTACTTTAGCGGCGCGTTGGAAAACCGGAAATGGAGCGAACCGACCGGAACCGCCAGTTTCAATACTTTCGCACTTGTTATCTCAACCCCTCTGGCTGCTGATGCAGCGCTTGCCCTGCAGTCAGGCTCCTCGCTAAAACAGTCCACCGGACTGTTTCTTAACGCTCGGCCCTCCCAAGGGGGCGAAAACTCAGTAATGTTTAGGCAACTTATTAAATCATAGAAACAATAGCTCTTTTAAGAATGGATTTCAAACGGCCTCAGAGAATTTTGGGAACAACTTCAAATAGTTCTTTCATTACTATTGATGAATGGGAATTTATTCGGTCACAAATTGCAACCGCATCAAGTAATGATAAAAATATGTGGTCACAAAATGTGACCGCATCCCAAAAAAAGAGAAATATTTCAGCCACACCTTATGCTTTTACTGAAATAATAACTTGATAATGCAACACCAAATACTTGTGCCCCACGAAGAACGGCTCAATTTAATGCGCTCCCTGATGTGGGACTACAACATCGCGCCCGAACACTGCCTCGAAGTGCTGGAAGGCAAACGCGAAAAGGCTGGGCATTACTCGGAGGCTACTTTATTTCGTAAGTTGCTGGAGTCGTATTCATGGTTTACTATTCTTTCAATAATTCCAATTGATAGGATTTTACAATTGCTCACCGATAAAACCATCCAATCGTTGAGATTCAAATCATTAACCACCCGGTATGAATTCATCCGTTCCAGACTACAAAAGTATTTATCGGCTTCAGGATAAAACGCTTCAGGCGCTCAAAGGTCATCTGGGCTCATTCTACCTGACCGGTGGGACTGCATTAGGAAGGTTTTATCTGAATCATCGGTTTAGTGATGATCTTGATTTTTTTGTTAACAGCGCCCCGGGGTTTACACAAGAGGTCAAACGAATTTATAAACGATTGATAGGCCAGTTACCAGTGGACACTAAATCAACCGTGGACACTGATGAGTTTGTGAGGATTTGGATCGGGGGTGAAGTGCGGATGAAACTTGAATTTGTCAATGATACGGGGAGGCATTTGGGACCGGTTTTATGGTCCGATGAGATTCCCCTGGATAATCCTGGAAATATCCTTGCCAATAAGTTAGGGGCTATGTTAAGCCGGGATGAAGTGAAGGATGTATTTGATATTGTATTACTTGCCGCTAATTATTCCTTTAACTGGAAAACTGTTTATGAACATGCCACCAATAAACAACTGATGAATGAAGAGGATGTCCTGATGCGTTTGACTACTTTCCCAGTTGATTGGCTTCAAGAACAACGTTGGCTGAAAAACCCGGTGGACCTCCCGGCATTCAAAGAAAAACTCGAACGCATTGCCGATGATTTCCTCCTGGCAAGAGACAACTCTCTTGGCGCCGACAAAACCCCGATAGAAAAAGCAAAACCAAAACTTTAGCCAAACGCTCAACATCAGCGGACTAGCAATGTCGGTGCAGGTAAGATAGATTGTAGAAGGGACTCAAATATAAGACAAAGTAAGTAGTAAGAAGTAAGTAGTAAGAAGTAAGTTGGATAAAAAACAAAAGTTTGTACTGTGGAAGGTTGATAAAGATTGCTTCGTCCCGCAGGGCGGAACTCGCAATGACAGAGCACGAAAGATAGATTGTAGAAATGTACTTTAGAGGCGCGCAGGCAACCCGGAAATAGTGCGAACTTCAGCCCGGACGGTAGTGCCAATAAGGCTCGTGTAGCGGGCGCACGGCCGGGGTGAAGTTGTCATTTGGCTACGCCGAGCTCGCCGATGGCTCGGTTCCGGCGCCCTTTTTTGCTCACAATTTAAATTATTTTTTAAGGTGTTCGCGAGCTCATCCCGCTGACGCGGGATTCGGTTGGTTCGTTTTTTGGGCGGACAAAAAATGAACAAATAAACCGTGGGCAAGCTGAAAAACAGGAGCCCCAAAATTATCTGCAGCCTTGAATTTTACTCCCTCCGGTCGTGAGCTCGCCCCTTCGGGGACTCGGTTCTTTGTTTCAAGTCTGGACTTAAGAAAATATTGCGGATCCATATTTCTGCAAGAAGACCCATTGGAACTTCAAAAAAAATGGCGCAATGAATGGGAATAATTTACTTCTTGATACTAAATTCGTGACAATTCGTACCTATAATTAACCGACGACTGGGAATTAAAAGTTACACGAGTACCACAGTTTTTTATTACATGAAACACTGTGCCAACTCAATTTAAGGTATCCCTCTTGAGTAATTCTTTTAAATACAATTGATATTAATTACATTTACACAAAAAAAGATGAGCGAGATTGTGGTTAAATATAACAGGTTAAATAAAACTGCAAGGCAGGAATTGAATGACTTTATGGATTTTTTATTGAGCAAACAAAAAACCGATAAACCTATTTTTTGGACGACTTACAAAAACAAAATTCTCAATGTCTCTATCTGGTCCGATTCCGATTTAAAAATATTTGATGAGAACCAAAATTTGTTTAATCAATGGAGAGTTCAGGAATGGTAGTCGATACAAGTATTTTTATTGAATTTTTAAGGGCTAAAGACAAAACAAAAACAGTTTTATTCCAGATTCCTGATGATGAACAAATTTATATCTCATCGGTAACCTTATATGAATTACTGATGGGGGCCAATACGCTCAACAAAGTCAATGATATAAAAATACTCACTGAAGACATACCTGTTTTACCTTTTAACGAGGATGTTGCAAGCAAAGCTGCCGAGATTTATCATCAACTGCGACAAGAGAATAAGATGATCGAGTTTAGAGACATCTTCATCGCTGCAACTTGCATAGTCAATAATTTTCCGGTAAAAACCCTAAACAAAAAGCATTATGATCGAATCATCGGATTAAGTGTTGAATAGATGAATCTTCCTTTATTTGGAACGTTCTGTAAGGGAAAAAGCATTATGTGAAAAGATCAACGCCAAACGAAAACCGATCAAGACAAAAGACAAAAGTAAAAAGACAAAAGTGGAAGAAGAAGAGAAGAGAAGGAAAAAGGAAAAAGGAGAAAGGCGAAAGTAAAAAGACAAAAGTGAAAAGTGAAAAGTGAAAAGTGAAAAATGATAAATTATGAGTTCCCCCTGTTGAATTGCTTCGCATGATTCAACAGGGTAAAAGTATATTACGTCAAAAGAGTTATGCTTTTGCTTTAAAAGTAATCAAGGTTTACAAACAGATCGTCGCAGAGCATAAGGAATATGTTTTGAGTAAACAGTTTTTAAAAGCAGGTACTTCCATAGGTGCTATGGTTCGTGAAGCCGAATTCGCCCAATCAAAACTCGACTTTATCTCGAAACTAAGCATATCATTAAAAGAGGCAAACGAAACCGATTATTGGATTTCACTTTTACGTGAATCCTGTTTTATCTCCTTCGAAACAGCAACAGACCTATTAGCCGATAACAAAGAACTGATTAGCATGCTTATTTCATCAATTAAAACATCAAAACAGTTTTTACATCCGAAATAAACTATTCACTATTCACTTTTCACTTTTCACTTTTCACTGTCCACTTATTAAGTATGCTCGTTTCTTCAATCAAAACTGCAAAACTTAACATAGTGAAGAACGAAAAGTGATAAATGAAAAGTAAAAAACTGTTTATTTATCTCTTTTCTCTTTTAACTGTTCTCTGTTCACTTTCAAAGCTTTTCACTCTTAGTTTTTCACTCTTCCCTTTCTCCTTTTTATATTGTTTTCATTTTTGTCTTGTGACTTTTGTCTTTTATCTTAATTCATCACTTTTATCTTGTGACTTTTGTCTTTTGTCTTAATTCAACATCCCCGGCATTTCCCTGTAGTTTCCCTTTTGCAAAATATGTTGTGGATACATACATCATATCATTAACTATTATATTGTGTTCAAAGAATCTGAAACAATAGAGTTAAAAGAAAGTTTTTCCGAATGGAAGGAGATCATCATTTCTTTGGCCTCATTCGCTAACCGCAAAGGTGGTAAAGTGATAGTTGGTGTCAATGATTTGGGTGAATTTACCAATATGAAGGTAGGAAGAAAGAGTATTGAAGATTTCGTCAATAAAGTAAAACAACATACCGATCCGGTTTTGTACCCATCTATCAACGTGAAGGAGTTTGCTTTGGGTGAGTATGTTGAAATTGAGATACCGGAATCTGACAACAAGCCCATTTTTGCATTTGATAAAGCTTATATCCGTACCGGAAAATCAAATTTAAAGATCAGCAATACCCATCTAAGGGAACTGATCAAACGTTATCAAACCCCTGATTTTGACCGACAAACATCCAACCTTCAAATTACTGATAATACAATAAGCGTAAAATGGTTTTTATCGCTTAACGAAAAACACTTTAAAATCGATTCACAGGATGTTAATGTCATCCTCACTGAACTTGGGGTCTTGCATGAAAATAAGCTTACTCAAGCCGGATTCCTGTGTTTTGCATCCAATATCGCTTCGCACCCCAATGCCTTGATTAAGTTGGCAAGGTTTAAAGGTGATACACCGGATGTGTTTATAGACATGAAGAACACTACCGGTAATATTATCGAATCCGTAAATGATTCACTGAGTTTTATAACCAGGTCTATCAACATGAACGTTGAAATTGGGAAACAGGCACAACGGATTGAAAAATGGGAATATCCAATTGAGGCTTTAAGAGAAGGGTTAATTAACGCAATTGTGCATCGCGATTACACCGATGCTGGTAATATTCAGGTCAGAATATTCGATAATCGAATAGAAATATGGAGTCCCGGCCTCTTACCGCGTGAATTAAACCTTGCACACATTGAGACTGAATGCAGATCAATACCCCGAAATAAGAAAATTGCCGAACTATTTTTTAAAGTCGGACTGATCGAAAACTGGGGAACCGGTTTTACGCGAATGATAAGCAACTGTAAGACAAACGAAAACCCAAGGCCTGTTTTTGAAGAAAAAGCAGGAGCATTTGTTATTACATTTCTACCGGCTATAAATGAGGGAGTAAATGAGGGAGTAAATGAGGGAGTAAATGAGGGAGTAAATGAGGGAGTAAATGAGGGAGTAAATGAGTTGTTTTTAATAATTAAAGAAAACCCCGGTCAAAGAGTCCCTTTTTTAGCACAAAAGATAAACACTCCTGGTAAAACGATAGAACGATGGCTCAAAACATTAAAAGATAAAGATAAAATTGAATTTAAAGGGAATAGCAAAACGGGAGGATATTTTGTTGTCCATGATCTTAACACTTAATTAGCCGTTAGCACAACAGCCACTTTTAGTTTTTCACTGTACACTGAGCCTGTCGAAGTGAACTTTTAGTTTACAAAGCTTTTAGTTTAGCGAAGCGCAACTTTTAGTTTTTCACTTTTCTCTGTTCACTGTTTTCTTTTCACTTTTGTCTTTTCACTTTTGTCTTTTATCTTAATTCATCACTTTCTCCTTTCTCCTTAGAATACGAACGCCCAACGTCCAGCGCAAGACTTTGTAGACAGCGTTCCGCGTTTCGGGTTCCGCGTTCCGTGTAAAATTAGTCAGGTATGAAAGTTACGAAATTTGAAGACTTGGAGATTTGGCAGTTGGCGAGGGAGTTATGTAAGTTTGTTTTTTTGGTAACTTCACAGGAACTCTTCTGTAAAGACTACAGGTTTCGTGATCAGATGAGGGCAGCTGCCGGATCTGTGATGGATAATATATCGGAAGGCTTCGAACGAGGAGGCAATAAGGAGTTTATTCAATTCCTGTCCGTTTCAAAGAGCTCCTGTGCAGAAGTTCGATCACAGTCATATCGGGCATATGATCAAGCCTATATAACACAAGAACAATTTAATGAGCTTCTATCAAAAACAGATATTTTATCACGAAAAACCTCAAGCCTAATCCAGCACCTCAAGGGAACCTCATACAAAGGTCCCAAGTACGAATAAAATGACATCCCCCGGCACCCGGCACAAAAACAACCCGGCACTTCAACCAACCCGGCACCCTTCACAAAAATTGAGTGACGAAGAGTCTGAGCGTAGATAGCATAGAGAGTAGTTTGCATAAGGAGTAGGTTATGAGCAAAATAGGCAGTTTTAAGGATTTAATAGTTTATCACAAAGCTTATAAACTAGCGATGGAGATTTTTGAAATCTCAAAAAGTTTTCCAAAGGAGGAAAAATATTTTTATCCTGTGAAATATTTAAATTAATTCTTTTGTACTAGAGAAGGCAATTATTAAACACAGCAGATTGTCTCAATATTGATTATTTCACAGGACAGGCTGACCAGATGCGTCGTTCATCACGATCCGTGACATCATGCCTTGCAGAGTCCTGGGCAAAGAGGAGATATGAAAAATCATTTGTAAATAAGCTGACAGATTCGTTAGGTGAAGAGAATGAAACAGAAGTCTGGCTTGATTATTCAAAGGGCTGTAAATACATTCAAAAAGAAACACATGAGAGAATTCTGAGCGAATATGATGAAGTTCGTAAGATGTTGATATCCATGATTAACAATCCTGACAAATGGTGTCTCTAAATTCTCAAATCTCTCCGCTCTCCGCTCTCCGCTCTCCGCTCTATGCTCTCACGCTCTATGCTCTACGCTCTACGCTCAACGCCCAACCCGATGGCACCTTCCGCAAACTACTCGATGTTTCAAAAATCAACAGGTTAGGATGGAAGGAAAAAACAGGTCTGGAGGAAGGGATTAAAATAGTTTACAGTAAATATTCAAAATAAGGTATATTAGAATTCGAATGCTCAACGCAAAACCTCAAGACAAAAGACAAAAGTAAAAAGACAAAAGTGGAAGAAAAAACGACCTTTGCGAGAGATTTATTAGGGTGCACAAAACGCCAGGTATTCAGTATGTTTGTAATTCTAATCA
>JBBAAW010000027.1:0-7333 GCA_041658075.1 Patescibacteria group bacterium | reverse complement strand
TATGACCCAAATGAAGCGCAAAAGCCGTTCCACCAACCAAGCCAAAAGACTTGTTAAAGCGTTTAATTAGCGGCAAAAGCTGTAGTTGTTTGTCGGTCAAAATTTCCCGATGCATTTTTTTTAAAAACCTCCGTAAAAAAACTTTTGATTTCTGGTCTGTAGTTACATCTTGGTCTAAAGGCGTGATTAAACTTGGGTTTTTTCTTATAATATCGCGGGCTTTTTCAATGGGGGTCTTGTTTTCCACATACATATTTTACCATTTTCTGGTGGACTCTGCAGAGTCGTACGACTATCTATTTAAGCGTAATGGCACCAAAAATTGCGTCAAAGATACTACCCAAGATACTCTCAGCAATTGTATGTACAATAGTTCCTAAAATACCCATATTGCTTGCAATGTAGCGCCAACTGATATAATAGTCAATAGTTTATTGGACTTTTGTGCGCTCGTAGTTCAGAGGATAGAACGCAGCGTTGCGGACGCTGAAGTCGGGGGTTCGAGTCCCTCCGGGCGCACCATTAAAAAAGCCAAAAATCTACCGGTTCCATTAATGATTTCGTCTTTAGATGGACAATTTGTAGTCTTTATGTTAAAAGAACTCATAAATAATGACAACACAACACACTTTAAAATTAGGCAGAGCAAAAATGAGGCGTTCCATGAATCAGATTGATATTGTTGTTCCCGATGGTTCCATGCAGGAGGTTATCACTGATCTTTTTACAAAAGCAGGGTTGCCTGTGGTTCTAGAAAAAAGGCGGACAAAGGAAGGTAGAGTTAGGGTTGATTGGATTAAGCGTGTTGCCTTCCAAAGACCGCAGGAGATTCCACATTACCTTAACGGTGGCCATTTCGATATTGCCGTTGTAGGTGAGGACTGGATAGCTAATTGGGATTATAAGTTTCCTGTCCTGCTAAAGCTGCCCATTGGTCGTAGTGGCAACAAACCCGTTAGGATTGTGTTGGCAGTTGATCAAGCCAGTGGTTTTCGGAGGGTGGAAGAACTGCCCCAAAGCTGCGAAGTCGCTACTGAATATGTTCAGCTGGTCCAAAGATTTCTTGCTGATTTGGGAAGAAACGACATTAAAGTTGTTTCGTCTTTCGGTAACACCGAGCACAAGATTAGATTTGGGGCAACGGCAATCGTTGATGTGATAGAGAGCGGCGATTCTCTAAAAGAAAACCAACTCGAGAGTATCTGCGAAATAATGGAATCCAATACCGTTGTTGTGGCAAACCCCGAGTCGTTTGCCGATAAATCTAAGCGCCCGTACATCGATTGCTTCGTTCGGCTCATCAATGGTGCATTTCAAGCTTCTAAATATATATTGCTCGTGGCTAATGTGCCAGAAAATGTTCTTGACAAGGCAAGCCGCATCATAGGTGGACTTAAGGGTCCTTCCTGTTCGCCGTTAGTTGGCGTAAAGGGGTGGTTCGCTCTCCAATCTGTTGTGGCTCGAGAAAACGAGCAAAAGGTAATCTTCGAGCTTTTACGGATCGGAGTCACCGACATCCTGGTCAATCGAGACCTTCCGCTAATAATGTCGTAGAGCACCGAGTTCTGCACATGGTGGGCAAGATACTTTCATTTTTTTTTGGGGGGGGAGCTTGCCGTCGCCGCCGAAGGCGGCGAAATGCGTTCGAACTATTTTAAGAATAGAGTGCCACAATTATTTTGAGGTTTCCTTAAGGGCTTTGTAGAGATTGTCCTCGATTTCAAGTTCTCCTGACTCAAGCCTTTGTTTTGCTAGTTTATTTCCTCTTTCTCCTGGAACGCGTATCTCCTCGACTCCAGGTAGTTTCTTAGTAGATTTTACGTCTTGTACCATTTGAGAAACTTGATTAGCGAATTCCGTTTTGTCCGTAAGCAGGTTTGGATCAACAACAAGCACTAAATTACCCCAGTTAGTCTTCACGTTCCCTGTTCTTGCAAAAGAAGCTCTGACGAGTGGCCCTGCTAGAACAGCAACCATCATAGAAAGCCCGGAGCCTTTGTACGATTTGTCAAATGGTCTAATTGCCCCAAGCATAGCTTTAGTCGGATCAGTCGTAATATTTCCCTGCTCGTCGTATGCAATCCCCTCTTGAATATTCTTTCCCGCTGTTTTTGCTTCTATAAGCCCGTAATAAGGTATACAGGACGTTGCCATGTCTAGGACTACTGGATCACCGTTTGTAGGTACACCTATCGCTAGAGGATTTGTTCCAAAGATTGGCTCGTACGAACCGTGCGTATTTACAGATGCAATGGAACCGGCGAAAACAAAGCCTATGTATCCCTGTTTTGCTATTTCATTGGCGTAGTAGCCAATGGCTCCCGTTGATGTATTAGTGTTAAAGGTTCCTGCAATCCCAAATCCGTACCTTTTGGCTTTTTTTAACGCTTTTTCCATAGCCTGCTTCATGACTAACATACCCATATTGTGATTTCCGTCTAGAAGTATCGAAAGCTTTGTTTCCTTGATAACAGTGATTTCTCCCGCTTGAGGACTTTTAGGTATTCCCTTCCCTATTAACTTCACGACACCTTGATTATTCCCTCTAAGTTGAGCGTATAATAATATCTCTTTAATGATTTTTATTTCCTTTGGAGAATACCCGTATTTTTTAAGTGCTTTCTTTGTTAATTTCTCAAGTTCTGCTACCTTTATTTTCATAGACCTCCTTCAAATTAGTATGTTCAAGGGTTATTATAACTCTTTTAGAATTTAACATACTGCGGATCCCTCCAGTAGTAGGGGCCGTACTTCTTTATTAACTTTTCTGATTTCTCGTGCATCTGGTACGTCCTTACCTGTATCTCTAGTGGGTACTCCCCTCCCCGATTTGTGAGCGTATCGATGTGCAAAGATTTATACCCATTCTTCCATGGGTTAGCAATATAGTCTTTTATTTTTAGTGGTTTGTATATATCTTGAAGTTTTGTATGGACCAGACAGCACTCGGAGCTAGAGGTTAGTAATACTCTAACGCCAAAATAATCGTGATGCCGTTTTCCTAAAGGAGTAAACTCCTCGGATTTTATTCTTGAGGAAATTGTAAAGCCGGAGATACCGAGCTCCTCTAGTAGTGATTTAATGTTGCTTTCGCAGCTTTTTATTAACTTCTCTAGTTTGTTAGACATCTAGTACAAATATTTTTTTCCGGCTAACTTTTTTGGCATGTATTCCTGATCGGTTTCTTTAGCTTCAATACTGTGTTCGTATTTATACCCTTTTCCATAGCCTATCCCTTTCATAAACTTTGTGGGCGCGTTTCTAATTTCTAACGGAACCGGAAGATTTCCGAATTTTTTAACATCGTCCTTTACTTTACCGTAGGATACATATAATAGATTAGACTTAGGTGCTTTGGCCAAATAAACCACCGTTTGTGCTAGCGCTAGTTCGCACTCGGGCATTCCGATAACCTGACAAGCATTAAAAGCCGACATCGAAAGAATAAGTGCTTGCGGATCCTCCAAACCCACGTCTTCCGACGCGAAGCGTACAAGTCGTCTAGCAATATATAAAGGGTCTTGACCAGCTTCTAACATTCTACCTAACCAGTAAAGGGCGGAATCCGGATCTGAGCCACGCAGGGATTTATGAAGGGCGGAGATTGTGTTGTAAAATTCTTCTCCTTTTAAGTCAAAGGAAAGATTTTGCCTCTGAAGTGCGTCCTCAATATTTTTCATTACTATTTTGTGGTCAGTTGCCAAATGAGAAGCAATTTCTAAAACATTTAGGGCTATGCGTGCGTCTCCGTTTGAGGAAAAAGAAATAAAATCCAAAACATCTTCACTCGAAGAGACTTCCAACATCTTAAGCCCGCGTCCAATGATGGTCTTTAAATCCTCGTCTTCATGTCGACCAAGTATCAAAACCCTACATCTGGACATAAGAGGGCCGATAACTTCAAAAGATGGGTTTTCAGTTGTTGCGCCAATAAAAACAATGTTTCCACGTTCTACATGCGGCAAAAGACTGTCTTGCTGAGCCTTGTTAAATCTGTGAATTTCGTCAATAAAAACAACCGGGGATTTTTTCTCCTCGTGGTCGTTAATGAAATCAAATCCTTTGGTTTGCAAAGCCTCTTTATGTGGAACTGCCTTCTCTACCTCTTTTGTAGACGTATTTACTGCCGAGAATTCATAAAACTTTCTTTCAAGTTCCAACGCGATAATGCGTGCCAAAGTTGTTTTCCCTGAACCCGGGGGTCCCCAAAATATTAAAGACGGAAAAAAATCAGACTCTTTTGATTGAGTTAGTAACGACTTTACAACCCTACTTATTTCTTTTTGACCAACAAAATCGTCGATTTTAACAGGCCGTAGTTTTTCTGCTAAGGGTACAAAAGGCATATATATTAGTTTATACCTATTATAACTTCGTGTAAACTTCGGAGAATATTGCGAACCCTAAATACAACGTTCGTAAGCTTAACATAATATTACATATTGCAGTGTCGTCATCTTTATGTTAGCGTATTCTTATGCTTAATAAAGACGATAGTCCTAAAATTTATAAAAAGCTAATTGAGCACGACAAGAAGTTTGTAGCTATTGATAAAAGATTTGAAGCAGTAGATCAAAGGTTTGATAAGATTGAGGTAACATTAAGGCAACACGGTGATTTATTGGTGGATCATGGAGTACAGCTTCTTAAATTGTCGGAAAAAGTAGATAGGATAGATGAAAGAACAGCTTTTATCCCCAAAATGTACCAAGCCGTGGATGCGTTTATGAAAGAAATCCGAGAAAGCAGGGACGACAGAGTAATCCTAGGTCACAGGGTAAGCGGTCACGAGGAAAGGTTAGAGGTTGTAGAAAGTGCGCTATCGATTAAACCGCCCTCGGAGGTTTTTTAGGTAAATCGCAGTGGTGAATTACTTTGCCCAAGCCTAGTTTCATGCCTCGCTCCCCTACTAACCGCACAATGATTTTATCCAAATCTTGCCTATATTCCGGCGTATTTGCATTGTCAAAAACTTTAATTAATTCAGGCGATTCTTTTTGTAAATATGTATAGAGCCGCTCTTTTATTTTTGGACTTAAATTGGCGTGTTCAAACCAAACTTCTTTAACGCCCATTTCCAAAAGTTTATTCAAAATTTGGGCGACAATTTCTTGATTTGTTACAAAGTGTGGAAGAATTGGTCCCACAAAAGCATAGGTGGGAATTCCGTGGTCGTGCAAAGTTTTTAGCGCGTCAAAGCGCACGCTAATAGGCGGGGCTTTTACTTCCAAAAAGCGTGAAACGGCGTTGTCCAAAGAAGTTATGGTAAAACCTACGGATTTGTTAGCAAGCCGAGTTAAAACATCGATGTCTCTTGTTACTAAGGGCGACTTTGTTTGTAGCGACACATTTCCCGTGTATCCAAAGTCGGCTAAAACTTGCAAACACTTGCGCGTTAGTTGATATTTTGCTTCCAGACCAACATAGGGATCCGTTACGGAGCTAAAAAATATTGAGCCAAAGTTTTTTGACTGGTGTTTCTTTTCTAATTTCTCCAGTTCGACTTTTAGGAGGTCTGGCGCGTTTATTTTTACATCAAGGTAGCTTCCCCACCTCTCATTTGGATGTTTCCACCGCGCGATTTGGGCGGCATAACAATACATGCAACCAAACAAACATCCGTTGTAGGGATTTACTACCCAATCCGATCCCGGAAGACCGGACTTGGTTAAAATACTTTTTGCAGTAATCTCTGTTACTGCGGGAGTCATAGTATCAAGTCTTTTCCTAGTGACTTGCCCTTAAAGGTTTTTTCTATTGCTTCGGCAAGTAGTGGCGCTACGGAAACAACTTTAATCTTCTTATTTTTCACGACTCCTTCATCTAAGGGAAGTGTGTCTGTACAATACACACTGTGAATTGCTGGGTTAGAGATATTCTCTAGTGCGTTGCCAGAAAAAAGGCCGTGAGTGGCGGCAATAATAATTTTGTTAGCCCCTTCTTTTTTAAGCATCTCGGCTGCACTGGCCATAGTTCCGGCTGTATCTATTAAGTCATCCACAATAATGGCTGTTTTTCCTTTTACTTCCCCCACTAGAAAAAGTGCTTTACTCTGGTTCTTGGTTTTAGTGTCGCGCTCCTTAAAAACCACCGCTACATCGTCCGTGTCTAAGAATCGAGCGTACGCCTTGGCTCTAGGTACTCCCCCCTTGTCAGGTGAAACAATTACTGTGTTTTTATGAGCGACCTTTTGCAAAGCTGGTACCAAAACGTAACTGGCATAAAGATTATCCCAAGGTCCGTCAAAAAAGCCCTGTTGCTGTTCTGAATGAATGTCTAGCGTAATGATTCTGGTGGCTCCGCCAGATTTCAAGGCCGATGCTACAAGCGCAGAACTTATAGGGACTCTTGGTTGATCTTTCCGATCCTGCCGACAATACCCATAATAAGGAATGACTGCTACTACTTCTTTGGCACCGCCCCGTTTTGCCGCATCGCAAATGAGTAAAAGCTCCATAATATTATCATTTACAGGTTTACAGGTTGGCTGGACGATAAAAACGAATTTATTTGTAATGTTGACCGGGATTTTAATGCATATCTCGCCGTCGGCAAATTTTGTAGTGGGAAAATAAACCTTAGCATCAAGAATCTTTGCTATTGATTCCGCGAGCTTAGGGTTTGCTGATCCCCCAATTAATACCATGCGGGCAGTTTACCGCATTTAGTAGAGTTAACATACTATTGCATGTTGCACTGTTTTAAAATTTGTGGTAGGGTGCGTTCATGACTAAAAAGAGCGATAACAAGTATCCAGAGAATTTTGAGACCTTTGTTGTAGACAAACTAATAGAACACGATGGTATGTTTGATAAAATAGGAAAGGAATTAGAAAAACGAGGAAAGGAACTAGAAAGACACAGCGAGATTTTAGCTGGCCACGGCGGGCAACTTCTTACTTTGACGGAGAAGGTCGATAGAATCGATGAAAGGACGGCATTTATTCCCAAAATGTACCAGGCTATGGATGCGTTCATGAAAGAGATTCGGGAAAGCAGGGACGATCGGACAATTTTGGGTCGTAGGGTTACCGATCACGAGGAAAGGTTAGAGGTTGTAGAAAGTGCGCTATCGATTAAACCGCCCTCGGAGGTTTTTTAGTAAATTGTGGTGGTGGATTACTTCAAGGATTATTCTTTTTGACTAGCGATTTCCCAGACTTTTTCCACTACATCGTAGATTGTTTTAGCGTCCTCATCAAAACGTGAATCCATAATTAGGAGAATACTTTTGGATGATTTAATCGCCGTTAGAATTTCTTGCGGGGTGTTGTTACTTCTCTCCATTCTCTCCTTCTTCCTTCTCGTCCTCATTCAAAAAGGCAATGGAAGAT
>JBBAAW010000026.1:0-7636 GCA_041658075.1 Patescibacteria group bacterium | reverse complement strand
TCCACCGGATTTAGAATGCTGGCCGACCTTGGCAAAGTTTCCGCCAGTTTCTTTTTAGTTTCCTCGTCCAATTGGGCAAGCTCCAAACCCTCCAAAGCCACGGCGTCGGCGCTCACTACCGCGGGACCTCCTGCGTTGGAAATTATTGCTACTCTTGGACCGGCAGGCAGATTTTCCCAAGAAAACGCTTTGGCAAAGTCAAAAAATTCCTGCAGAGTTTTGCATCTGGTAATTCCCGCCTGCTCAACTAAAGCCTGCAAAATGTCGTCCTCTTGAGCAATAGCGCCTGTATGCGAGCTCATAGCTTTAATGGCAGAGGGAGTTTTCCCGGGTTTTAACAAAAAAATGGGATTTTTCTTGCAAACCTCTTTGGCGACTTTTAAAAACTGCGGACCGTTAGAAATTGATTCCAAATACAATCCAATAGGATTTAAGCGGGACAAACCTTGCTCGTTTGCCACCGTCGATCCGTTTAATTCGTCCAAAAAATACTCCAAAACATGGTTTTCGTTTATCACCGACTTATTTCCCAGCGTAATAAACTGCCTAAATCCCAGCTCGTTTTGCTGACACCAATCAAACAAACTTGCCGCAATCGCCCCCGACTGTGTGATAAACCGCAAATTTCCTAAGTTTTTTGGAGGCTGACCAAAAGTGGCATTTATGGGCGTTTGGTTATTTACAAAACCTAAACAGTTTGGTCCTAAAAGATTTATTCCGGCACAATCCGCCGTTTCAATAAGTTCTTTTTCCAATTTTTCACCCTCCGCGCCCGTTTCTTTATAGCCTGCCGCAAAAACCACTACATTCTCAATTCCCTTTTGCTCGCATTCTTTAAGTATTTGCGCGACCACTGGAGCGGGCACGGCTAAGATGGCTAGATCAGGCGTTTCCGGCAAGTCGCTTAAGCTTTTGTAACACTTTAAACTTCCAAGCGATTCGTAGTTTGGATTGACCGGGTAAACTTTTCCCGGAAATTTTGAGTCGACTATATTTTTTAAAACTATCGCGCCGAGTTTTTGCGGCTCTTTAGATGCACCCACCACTGCCACAGATTGGGGATTAAATAGCGTGTTCAGGCCAGTCTCTGAATTTATTTGTGTGGGCATTAACTGTAGTCTATTTTAATGCGGGGGTTGTGTCAAAGATGATTAAAGTACTTGGGTGCTTTGAGTCGTGGGAGGTGATTACCCGCGTTCAAAACGCCCTGTTTTCAAGGTCTTTCTAAGCACTCGGCTGGAAAGTAGATTATTCGGTCGTCCGATGCTTGAACGCCGTATTCAGCGCTTTTGATCTTAACGATCTGGAAAGTTTTACCCAGGGCGCTGATGTAGGCTTCAATCATTGCCGTCAGCGGAAAAGCATTGAATGTCTGTCTACGTGCCTCCTCGACTGATTGTCTAAGCTGTGCCAGTTTTGCCTCATGTTGACGTGCCACCACAACTTGATCACCGATCCTGAATCCCATGTTACCCATCCTTCCGCAGCCTCCGTTGTGACACTGCCGAATCTTGCAGTGTGAGAATTTTACACGGATTTCCGCGTCTTTGCAATAACTATGGGTTCACATCGTCGTATCTTTTTATGTAGTACAATAGCCGTATGGAAATTTTAACCTTAGCTGTTATTGTTATTCTGGTTTTAGGTGTGGCGGCGTTTTTGTATTCCCAAATTAAGTCACTTAAAGACAAGCCGGAAGATGCCAAAGACCAGGTTTTAATGGAATGGTTAAAGAGTATGAAGTCTGAGGTTACTGACCAGTTAAAGAGTCAACAAGAAACTTTGAACAAGCAATTAAGCGACCAAAGAATGGAAGCTACAAAGCAAAGCGGTCAGATGGCCCAAAATTTAACCCAAGCATTAAACCAACAGTTAAATAACACCCAGGAAGTCATTAGAAATGTGCAAAAACAACTGGGTGGGATTGAGGAGTTTGGCAAGGATATTAAGGATTTAAGCAATGTTTTAAAGTCGCCAAAGTTGCGCGGAGGCCTGGGCGAGCAGTTTTTATACGAAATTTTGGCTAATGTTTTGCCCAAGGAGCTTTACGCCACGCAGTATAAATTTAAGGATGGAAATACTTGCGACGCGGTGGTGTTTACGGATAAAGGAATGATTCCGGTGGATTCAAAGTTTCCCATGGAAAATTATAAGTTGAGTGTGACTACGGAAAGCCCCGAAGAAAGGGACAAAGCCAAGAAAAAGTTTATTGACGATGTAAAAAAACGAATTGACGAAATAGCCGGAAAGTACATTTTGCCCGCGGAAGGTACAACGGAAAACGCGGTAATGTATATTCCAAGTGAAAGTGTTTTTTACGACATGATTGTAAATACGCCTGCGGTTGAGGAATACGCGAGGAATAAAAATGTGATGCTGGCAAGTCCCAATACAATTTCCTACTTTTTGAAGGTAGTGTTGGTGGCATATAAACAGCACGAGTTGCAAAAGCACGCGGTGGAAATTCAAAAGGCGTTAGCGGGAATTAAAATTGAAGCGGAAAAGTTTAATGAGGATTTGGGCGTTTTGGAGCGACACATTACAAACGCGTATAAATCTATGGATGGAGTTAAAGGCAGGTTTAGCAAGTTTTTTAATCGATTGGAGAATGTGCAGTCGATTGAAGGACCTAAGGAGCAACCTAAACTGCTTTAGGTTAAGTTTAGCTTTTTAGGCTATAATGCATCTGATATGAAAAAACTGCCTAAAGAAAATATTCAAGAAAACAACCCTTTAGTTGTTTTTCAAAATGTTACCAAAGAGTACGACAATGGATTTAAGTGTCTAGACGATGTTACTTTTACAATCGGCAAGGGCGAGTTTGTGTTTCTAGTTGGTAGATCCGGCGCGGGTAAATCGTCCTTGGTTAAACTTTTGATTCGTGAGCAGATTCCAAGTTCGGGAAGTATTGTTTTTGATGGCGTCGATATTGCTACTATTCCTCATAAAGAAATTCACACCATGAGAAGAAGAATTGGAGTGGTTTTTCAGGACTTCAAAATTTTGTCCTCCAAAAATGTTTTTGACAATGTGGCAGTTGCTCTGGAAGTTACGGACGCCCCAAAAAGTCAAATAAAAGAAGTGGTAGATAATGTGCTGACTCTGGTAGGGCTACTAGATAAGTCGCAAAGATTTCCCGCAGAGCTTTCCGGCGGCGAACTTCAAAGAGTCGTTATAGCAAGGGCTTTAGCTCACGAGCCTGATCTTTTGGTTGCAGATGAGCCTACCGGCAACATCGATCCTGTTTCTAGCGCGCAGGTGGTGGAAGTGTTTGAAAAAATCAACAAAATGGGAGTGGCGGTTATGATGGCAACGCATGACGACAGAGTAGTGGATAAACTTAAAAAGCGAGTCGTGCGGCTTGATGACGGTAAAGTTGTTTCTGATGTGAAGGAAGGAAAATATGTCCAAAGCACTAAGTAAGGTTCTACAAAATGTTAACAAGGAAAAACTCTTTACCGCGTCAAATCTAGTGGTAATGACGTTAACGTTTTTGGTTTTTGGACTTTTTGTGTTGATTGAAGTGCTGTCTCAGACAGCGCTTGGCAAGCTGGAAAAAGAGGCCGCGGTTACCATATTTTTTAAAGACGACTTTGGGGAGTCGCAAATTCTGAATTTAAAGTCGCAAATAGAAAAGGATAAACGGGTTTACAGCGTAAAATATGTGTCCAAGGACGACGCGTTTAATATTTTTAAGGAGCTAAACAAGAACGAGCCTTTGCTTTTGGAGTCGGTTACGGCGAGTGTTTTGCCGGCAAGTTTGGAAGTGCGGGCGGTAAAAGTGTCGCTTTTAAATACTTTGTCAGACGAATACTCTAAATTAGAAGGCGTGGAGGGGGTTAAGTTTTTTAAGGATATTATTGAGCGTTTTAATTTCTGGCGGGGAGTTTTAAGCCTTGCGGTGGGAGTGGTGTTGGTAATCTTGCTTTTTGTGTCATTTTCTATTGTAGTGTCCACGGTTAGAACGGCAATTTCCCTGCGTGGCGCGGAGTTTGAAATATTAAAGTTAGTAGGGGCGAGCGATGCTTATGTTAAAAATCCTCTAATTCACCAAGGGGTTTTGTATGGAGGAGTTTCGGCTTTTATTGCGGGTCTGGTTTATGCGGTTTTGATATTTGTTGCGCTATTTTCCGGATTTTTGGGTTCTTTGGGGATTACTGATTTTGCTTTGGTTTCCAGCCTTGCCGTTCCCGCGTGGATATTTGCAATTGTCTTAACCTTAGTTTTAACTCTATGTGGCGCGCTTTTAGGTTATATCTCAAGCACTTCCGCGGTTAAAAAGTATTTAAATTACTAATTTATGCTTAAACGAATTTTGGTTTTCACACTGCTTATAGTTTCTTTTGCTGTGGTTGTAAATGTGTCCATTCTTGCGCAGGAAGACGCTCCAGCCGATGCTTTAAAGGATAAAATTGCGGAATTGGAACAGAAGCTTAAAAATCTTGCCGGTGTGGAGCAGTCGCTTAGCAAAGAAATTACTTATTTGGATGCGCAGATTAACCTAACGGAATTGCGGATTCAGCAGTCGAACGCGGAAATTATAAGAAGAAACGCCCAAATTACAAAGCTGGAGGAGGATATTGGCGACTTGGGGGAGCGGATTGTAAAAATGTCCAGTACGATTGATTTTCAGAACGAGATTTTGGGAAAACGCTCGCGGGTGCGGTATGAAAGCATAGAAACCTCGCCATTGTATGTGATTTTTGGATCCGGAAGTTTAAGTGGAATTGTGCAAAAGTTAGAGTATTTGCGGACCATGTCGGTGGAAGATAAAAAACTTTTGGACCAAATGAGAGAGACGCGAGGGGTTTATGATAAGCAAAAAGGTTTGTTGGGCGACAAAAAAGAGCAAATTGAGGCGTTAAAAAAACAGGTGGAGGCGGAAAAGCGCAATTTAGAAGTTTACAGCGATCAGTTGGACACCAAAAAAGTGGAGAAAAAACAGCTTCTAGAAGAAACCCAAAACAACGAGGTCACTTACCAAAAGTTGCTGGCGCAGGCAAAAGCAGAGCTGGAAGCTATTCAGGGTATTGTTGCCGGAATCAACTTTTCCAATGGCGAGAAGGTTAAGAAAGGCGATGTAATAGCCTACATGGGGAATTCCGGCTATCCGTATTGCTCCACTGGATCCCATCTACATTTTGAGGTTAGAAAGAATGGAGCGTTGGTCAACGCCGAGAATTATCTTAAGCCTAAAACCTTGACGGTTGACATCAATAATTACTCAAGCCCGATACTTAAGGTTGGTGGCGGTAACTGGGGTTGGCCAATGGCAAGCCCGCGTATAACACAGCGGTTTGGGACGACTTCGTGGTCGTATCGTTATCCTGGTGGTAAACACACAGGCATAGATATGGTAGATAGTAATATCAAGATATATGCTCCCGCGGACGGGGTTTATGTAAGAAGCGTGCAAAATTGTTATGGTGTTGGTTTAAATTACGCGGCTATTGATCATGGCGGTGGGGTTATAAGTTACTATTTACATATTCGATAGTTGTCATGCCACCATTAAATTAGAAAACTAGTTCTGGTTTAATTAGTATATTGATGTCGTAGAAGTTTTTATAAATACCGTCGGAAGAACCGTAGACCAAATCCTCATTTTTCACGCTTTTGAGAGCCAAAGTTACCTTTCCGCTTTCATCTCTTAAACGAACCCAAGTGTTTTTTGAGCGGAGCTCCGGATTGTCAAATGTTATTCTTGTAAACAGTTTTTCTTTAAAGCACAATTCGGCCCCCAAAGTTTTTAGCTTGTCTCTAATAATATTCTTGTTTATTTTTATTATTTTTGCTTCAAATTCTATTTTCATAGGATGTAGCGTGTAGCCAGCCGAGACAAGAGCTACACGCTAATTTTTTGTACCCTATTCCTACTTCTTCAACATGCGCTCGGCTTCTTCTTTGGAGAGTACGCGATCGATCAATCTCGTTGTGAGACGGGCTTTGGGGTACTTCGCTAGAAGCTTCTTAAATTTCCCCCCTTCTCCCTCGCAGAAGCTTTCCCTGTGCTCATCTCCGCTTGTGTCTTCGTAGTACGCCCTTACAACTGGAATCTTGCGCATATCTCCTCCTTAACAGAATAGGTTTAGTGAATATATTAAGACAAATTGTTATAATTTCTACCGAGTAAAGGCTAGGTAGTTTTAGTATTTGGGTAGTGTGATGTCCTCTTCAAAATAGAAAAATTCAGTTCTATTGCTATCCACTCTTTTTATAACCTCTTCTGATAAAAAGCTTGCCGTTACGTTTTTTCTTTGCGACTCTAAAGCAGTATTAAAGTCAGACCAATAATGTTCTCCATAAACATTTCTTTCATCCAAGACGCCTGTGGGGTTTTCACCGTAGCATACATGATAGAAGGTATCTTCGATAATTTGATTATTTTTATCTCTTCGTATCTTTCTGGTAACGCCAATGGGCTTAAATTCTGCCTCTAACCCCGTTTCCTCTTCTAGCTTTCTTTTTGCCGCGTCGGTGATTTTTTCTCCAAACAAAACTTTTCCAGAAATACTGGGGTTGACGTCTCCAAAATAAGGATGCCGTAACCTTTTCTCCAGGAGAATCTCTTTCTTTCCGTTAAGTATTCTCACCACATAGGGTAGTACACCAACTTTAAAATAATTTTGCTCGTTTCCTTTAATATCCAGATGTTGTACTGCTACCTTGCCTTTCTCTGTTAACGAGTAGCGTTTATCCTCTTTTTTAACAAAGCCCTTTTTTACCAGAAATTGCAGATGATAGTTATACAGATCATCATCGATTCTACTTTCTTCTGGAGTCATTTCTGAGTAGCGTAAGTTATCTGCTCTAAGAAGTTTTGACAATATTAATTGTTGGACATAACTAAACACCTCTCAATTATACAGAAAGCGACAACAAATTCTATTCAAACTAGAAGTCAAGATCTTGACGCATTTCATGTCTACAATTAAATTGCGGGTGTGTTGATTTACGCGTGGCAAAAAATTATTAGTTTGGCATTTTCTCTTGCCCTTGCGTTATGGGTAATATCATCGATCGCTGCTTGTTCTAAAGTTTACGCACTGACGGATTATCATCTTGACTTTACCTTGCCCCAAAATATCTTGAGGGATGGGCAGGAAATTGTTACTCAATTTAATTGGAACATCAAGGATTTTAATATGGTGGAGCAAAAACGACTCACGGTTAAGCCTTTTATTTCCGCGGGGGCGGTAGAAATTTATAACGAGGACTTAAAGAAGTTTGTGGGAATAGCGGACTTTAATAGTCAACTTCCCTATTTGCAAAAGGAAGAGCGGTTAAAATTTATTGGGGTGCAGAGTCTGGAATCTTCGGCGTCGCTCTATTTTGTTATTTACGACACTTTAACCGGTCAAAAATACGAAACGCCCGTTAAAAAGATTTGGGGAATGGCTTATTACAAAAAGTATACGGATTTACTGAATGAGAACATTTTAAAAACTTCCGGTGATGACAAAACGCTTACGGAGTCGGTAGTCGATGCGGTTAAGCCCACTGATGACAAGCCCAATGATCCGATAAAAATATATGTCTGGTACTTGAGTCCTGCCTTTTTTCTTTACGGTCTGCTAAAATCACCTAATGGCTTTGGTTAAAAAATGGTTTCCCGCTTTGGCAATTTGTGTGTTTT
>JBBAAW010000025.1:0-9325 GCA_041658075.1 Patescibacteria group bacterium | reverse complement strand
TAGGGTTCGACTCACATGACTGGCATTGTTTTTCAAAATATATCCGCTTGCCGGACTTAATCTCATCCACTACCAGGTCTAAAGCACAGTCTTCGTACGGGTGATCAGAAACGTAAAGGATGTCCCATCCGTCTCCTTAATCTTTCGTTGCCCAGAGGTTCCTTTTATACAATGCAGTGGTAAGTTTTCGTCACGGGTCCCGAGTACGCTCTCCTTGCCGGTGTGGGCATCAAGTACCCCCATGACCGGTACCCCCTGATTCTCAAAGTACTTAATAGCCTCACCAAATTGTTCCACCATCTTGTATGCCCCGGGAACTGCAAAGTTACTGGTCGGAAGAATAATATCGTTTTGAGTATCAATGTCCCACAGTATTTTATCGGTATTCATTTCTTATTTAGGGGCAAGATTATTTTTTTCATATTTATCGGTAATCAAATCATATATCTCCATCGTATCAACACCCAAATGCTTTATCGTTTTAAAACGACTGTCAACACAATACGCAATCTTATTCTTAGCTTCGGAATATTTTCCTCCGGTTGCCGCAGTTTGCTCTTCCGGATAGTAGGTTTCGCAGTAGGCGATTAGCTGCGGTTTTTCCTGCTTTAATATTATGGGTACCAATGATTGTCCGTCAAAAATCATGGGATCCGATTTAATATCGGCCAACTCTAAGAGAGTAGGTGCCAAGTCAACCAACCTAACCTGCCGGTCAACATCAATACCCTGCGGTAACTGAGAATCGTGAATAATTAAAAGGACTTTTTGAGTCTGCTCGTACAGCAAACATCCATGACCGGACTCCTCCGGATGGCCCAACACCTCTCCGCCCTTATCATTAGGATAAAGACCGTTTAGATCTTCCCCGTGGTCAGAAAAACAGATGATTAGCGTATCGTCAAATAATCCATTTTCCTTTAGGTAGTCATTAAACTCGTTTAGATAATGATCGCTGTAGGCCACTTCTTCCTCGTATACATTGTCCCCGGCAAATTTAGCGGGCGCTTCATACGGCCAGTGGGCATCAAAGAAATGTAAAAACAGAAAGAAGTTCCCATCTTTGTTGTTATCCAACCACTTTTTTGCCCGATCAAACACCAGATCAGCCCTCTTCATCGCCCTGCCGCGCAACTTTACATCGACTGTTTGCAGAGGATCGCTACCGTCCGGCAGTCTGGGAATCTCATCGTCGTAGTGATCAAACCCCCGGTTGAAACCATACCATTTATTCATACCCGGACAGGAAACTACTGCCCCGGTACGGTATCCCTTTTGTTTCAATACTTCCGTAAGGGTTGTGCTTTTATCGTTCAGTGATTCCTTAAACAAGTGGCGTATACCGTGATTATATGGCTGTTGACCAGTAAATACAGTTGCATGACTAACGGGCGTAAGGGGTGAGGATGAGACGGTATTTAAAAAGGTAACACCCTGTTTTCTAATGGTGTTTATACCCGTGAATTTACCGCTGTAGGCAACATCGGCCCGTACAGTATCGAGTGAGACAAGTACGATATTTTTCATTACTTTTGTAAATATGAGAGATCAACAAAGTTCCTCATATTTACCGGGGTCTTAATCATCTCTTGAGCAAGTAGAAAGTCTGATGCCTCTTGCATCGTCTTATAATCTCCCTCACTGAACCCTATACTGATGTCAGCTTTGGAGGTAACTTTCAAGTTAGGTTCAACACTTGAGGAAGTTGCCAGCGCTACATCGGAAACATCCAGTTTTGCCTCTTCCCTAAACCACTGGTTTGCCTGGGTAACGTTACTTCGATAATAATCGTAAGCGTCAACGAATGACTCTAGGAATTTCCGTGGAGCTTCCGGGTTAGCACTTATATACTCGTCTGCCATAAGGATTAACGAAATCACTTGCCCCACATGAAGGTTTCTAACTAATCCTCTTTCCTCAAAAACTGCAGGCACAGGATCAAACCCGGCCATGGCATCAATATCACCCCACTTAACCGCATTTTTGTCAGTCACCAATGGATTCTGTTCGTATATGCCAAGATTTATATTTTTCACGTCTTTTTTAGGATCCAAGCCGGCCAATTCTTCTTCGTTTAAAGCCATTCGCTGTGCAGCAGCACCAAAAGGCATTGCTACAGTTTTACCTTTAAGGTCTTTAGAAGTCTCAATTGGCGAGTTAGGCGGAACGTAAAGAGAGACTCTGTTGTACATTAATCGACCTATAATTTTCCAGTTCGGGTTCTTTGACAGCAAGGTCGCTGCCGGCTGGTCAGCTGTGAAAATTACATCAACTTGTTTGGCTAACGCTGCCTCGTTAAGTGGTCCGCCGTAGTCAAAACCTTTAAAATCTCCCGCTAATCCATGACTTTTTAATATTTCAGTGTGTTTTAAGGTTTGAACCAACTGTCCTTCTGTTGCCCACGGTACTTGCCAACCGACTCTGATTGGGATTAAGACCTCCTCGTTTTTAGGGGGTGTTGTAGGTGTTTTGCGATTTGTAGAAAAGAATGCAACAACGCCAAGTAGTATTACAACCAAACCTAAAAGAAGATATTTTAATTTTTTAGCCATAGTGCACCTAAGATTAATTGGTAAAGTATGTCATATAAATTCGTGTAAATCAAACACATACTGTGCGGTGTCGTATACAACCCCAACGCCATAAAACCGAAGGGTTCGTTTCGCTTCTATCAGCAAGAATTATAATATATACTGTAGCTACTATGACCAAGCATCATGACAATATATTAGAAAATAGATCACAAGGATTTAGAGCGGGTGCTCTCGTTTTAAAAGACGGACAAATACTTCTGATGCATCAGATCCTGGGTGATAAAGATTTTTACACGCTACCGGGCGGGAGTTAGGAGCTTGGGGAGACTCTGGAACAAACTTGCAAAAGAGAGGTATTTGAAGAGTTCGGAATAAATGTTACCGTAGGAAGGTTAATACTCCTGCTAGACACAACAACCAGAATAGCGTTTTACTTTAAATGTGAAACTGACGAAACAGATATAAAACTTGGGGGACCCGAAAAGGCACGAATGAACAAAGAAGAGCAGTACCACGTAGAGTGGTTGGATTTAAGTCAAATCGCTAAAGTAAGTTTTATACCCGAGTCTGCAAAAGAGGGGCTACTTAGCTTTTTATCAGAGCCGGATCAACCAACATTTTTTCTCAACAATACGGCTAAAAGGGATGTGTGAATAAAGAAATAACATTTGTAACTGGCAACCAAACCAAGGTTCTTCATGCTAATGAGGTGCTTCAGGCATTTGGATACACAGCCGTAGCCCGGAAACTGGGTATTATTGAACCAAGAGAGGAAGATCCCGGGAAAGTTGCCGTTGAAAAAGCAATTCAAGCCTTTAAAGAGCTGAAGGAACCTTTAATGGTTGAGGATTCAGGGATATTTATAAGAGCTTTAAACGGTTTTCCAAAAACATTTATTCATTTTGTTGAAGATACAATTGGGGTTTGTAATGTCTTAAAGATGATGGAAGGAATTACCGACAGATACGTAGAGTTTAGACAGTCGCTTGCCTATATTGAGCTTGGGATAGGTGAACCAAAAGTCTTTAGTTACATTGATGGCGGATATACGTTAGCGGACAAAGTTTGGATTCCAAAGTATAAAGATGCTGGTGAATTCGATAAGGTTCTAATCCCGCCGGGACAGACTCAGCCTCTTTGTATGTTTACCAAAGAGTGGCGGGCCAAAAGAGATAAAGAAGCAAATCAGGAGACTGTTCATTACAAACAATTGGTTGAATGGCTAAACTCCAAACATCCGTTTTAGGCTATAAAGGGTTGTTTCTCCCGTCTTGTTCCTTAGTAACTTAACCTCTTCACACAATGACTCAAATGGCACCTCTTTTCTTTCAACCGTTTCAAAACGTCTTTCATCAAAACTATCCGGATTAACAACAAAACCGGGCACTTCTGCAGCGTCTGCCAAATACCTCTGTTGGGTAGAAACAGAGAATACCTGTCCGTTCTTACTTATTTTGACTATAACGGTTCCAATTAGGAAAATGTTTTTTACTTCCACTTGTGCCTCTTCTCTTACTTCCCGAACGGCACATTCTTTACCGTCCTCGTTCATATCGCAACCACCGCCTGGAAGAGAAAAGAAGTTCTCGTCAAAATCACGTACGATAAGGAATTTCTTACTAGAGGTTCTGACAAACACCATAGATCCGGTATTTTGGATGTTATCTAGTGGAGTACTTCCTTCCACATATTCAAAACTGTAATCGTACTTCTGCTTATCCCAATAGGACAAAACATAAGTAAAAATGTCCGCTAGCTGATGATCGTCGCCCCTATCTAAAAGCGCTTTTTTAGCCCACTTTCTGCTAAAATGCTCTCTTTCCAATGTTTTGTACTTCTGCCACTCTTTTTTAACTTCCTGAACAAAAGAAATAGTAACCGGCGATGTATTTAAGTAACCAACCACAGAAATATGATCTATTACTACTCCGGCTTCTTCCAACGCCTCGCGTTTTAATCCTTGGATCCATGTTTCTCCCGTCCTAAGCTTACCACCTAGAATATCCCAACGATCGTTTTTCTTTTTATTTTTAGTTAAAACTAAGTTTTCTCCAATAAAAGCAAAGGTTAGTGGCGTGGAAATCGACAAATCTGTAGGCAATGCTTCACTAAGGATAAATTTATTGTTAGTTTTCATAGAAATCTACAGCTCCTTGTATAACCACAAACCCTTACTTTTCATAAATCCCATCTTATTGTAAAAGGCTTGCGCAATAGCATCGGTTTCTTTTGTCATTACAAACAAAGCCCATGTTTCTAACTTCTTGTACTCATCCAAAATTCTATTTATAAGTTGTCCACCAATACCTTTTCTTCTAAAAGCTTCTTTTACATATAATTCTTCGAGATAGCCGTATTTTGAAGCACCGTACATAATAAATGTACCAATAATAAAACCTACAACTTCTCCTCCATCCTCGGCTACAAAAGATAAAACCTTTGCTGTAATTTTATTTGTAGATATGAGATTTTTTGGACCTTTAAAATTAGGATATAGTTGGTAGTACATTTCTGAAATTTCTTTTTCGTCTTTAGGAATTGCTTTTCTAATTTCCATAGGGTTATTTTAACACTTATTCCATTTAGCAATCCTGCTGGATATTTGAAAAAGTATATAATAATGGCCAAAGATGAAAAAAGTTTATCTAGCAGGACAACCCAACGAATACGATAATAATTGGAAAAAGGAATTTGCAAAAGTTGATGGATTTACCTTTTACGACCCTGAAACTAACTCCGATCAATCCTCACTAGAAACATTCTTCCCACAAGACTTAATTGCGGTGCACGATGCTGATATATTAATCGCCAACCCGGGAATAGCCACATCGGAAGGCACTTGGATAGAAATCGGTTATTTCTTAGCTACTCATACCAAAAAACCAGGTGATACTTGTAAAAACTTGATAATTGTTTGGAAAAAGGAAAGAGAACCTAGATGGTCTATAGAATTTGTTAAGAAAGCAGGTACTGTAATTACAACTTTACAGAAGGCGGAAATCGAGCTATTAAAACTGGTCTAACCCAAAACACCTAATATAGCAGAAACTACTTTATTATAGTTTTGCTCTACCGTAGTGTCCGCATTTATAGGTTTAAATCCATGAGAAGCGTTATTTATTATGATAATATTTATTACACCTCCAACTATTTTGTTTAACTTTTTCAGCTTGTCTAAGTCGCAAAGTGAATCATTTGTTCCCTGTATAATGCTTACTTTTGACGCGTTCTTACCAAGCTTTTTACACAGCTCAACGGGATAGCCAAGTGAATAAGGAAACCCGAGGATTACAATCTTGTCAGCATAGCTAGCGATTTCCTCATTTAAACAAAACACCCCACCGAGAGATTTTCCTATAAGATTGATTTTTGTGTAACCTTTGTTTACATGATCACTTATTACTCTTTCTATCTTTTCATATTCCTCAATAAAGCCTTTGGAGGGTGCTGTATCGTTGACGATGTAATCAAAGTCAAAGCCAAAAGTCTCCTTTCCTGCTTTGTTTAAACCGGTATTAATAAACTGCATAAATTGGGAATTAAAACCCGCCGAACTTCCGTGGATTAAAATATTTATTTCCATAAATGACCGCACCTAAAAGCATTAGCCTGTAAGAGTAATCCACTCTTCAAAACCATCTGGAGACCATGCACCAGTTAATATAGCCCGTTCAAACTTGTTAATATCGGTTGGCTTTTTCTTATCAAGCAATTTAGTGGCGGACTCCACTGAATACCTAAGTTCGGAAACTATGCTTGGCAACAAAAGCCCCGTTGACCTGTTCCAGTTGTTCCTATGTTTATTAAGAAACCACGAAACCCACTTTGGCTCAATTGAATAGCCCGCAAGCTCCGCCATCTGCTTGTTATAGTCGTCCATTTTAGAAGTACTTAAAATCCACAAGCCTAACAAATTAAGTTTTCTAAAATAAGAATCCAGGATGTAAGTATCCTTGTACCTTTGACAAACCTTTTCTAAAGACTCAAAAGCATCAAAGCTCCCTGCTGAATCCTTCCAACCTATCAATAACTCAAAAAGTCTTTTCTCAAAATATTCGGACACAGATTCCCTGGTAGCACTGGTAATAGTGAAATAGTTTTCCTTAATAAAAATGGGTAAATTGGACTTTTCCGTAACAACATAATTTAGGCAGTGACCTAAAACCTCGTGACCAAACTGCGCAATAAACTCCACGGAATCTATGTACACCTGCCCATTCACCATGTAAGTGCAGTTATGGGTGTCGACAAAACACACCTTGGCAATTCTGTTGGACGATGCTCTGTTTTCTGCACTATCGGAAGAAATAATAAAATCGCGTAAAACATTGTTATACTCTGGCAACGGCAAGGTATTTCTTACTACTTCCTTTAATAATCTAAGATACTGATTTACCAACTCCTCTGCTTTTTCTCTTAAATCCTTTGAACCCAGCTTTATTTTTGCTTTTCTGACTCCGGAATGAAACTCAAATTGCCTTTTGTTGGCCTCTAAGATCTGCCCCCGTTGCTCTTTTAACCAAACCTTAATTGTAATAATATCCTCATCTTTTATAAAATACCTATCCAGTATTTCTTTTGGCGTTGCGGTTCTAGGCTCCAGCTCCTCACTTAAAGTAACTACATAGTATCTGGAAAGTCGTTCAAGCTCGTTTACTAAAACTTCCTCACGACTTCTTGGATTCGCGACAGGCTGAATACTTTTGTCCAAATCCCCAAACCGACTAATAAGCATCTTAGTATATTCCGGGTCGACAATAGAGTTGGGCTGATCCGTGTGGTACGACCTTTTAAGGTAGTCGCCAAATACCAGCTCGCCCTGTTGAATTAAATCTTTAAGCACGTGGACATGATAACACACCAAAAGCGTTGCAAAAACGAAAAAGTATATAATTATGCTTACCTATGAATAAGAATATTTATGAACTACACAAAAAATATGTTGGGGGTTTGTATCCTGAAAAATGGCTGGAACTTACCTGGACACATTCAAATATCATACTTGAAATTGCAAAACAATTAGCTCCTAACGATGTTAACGGAGAGTTATTAAAGACCGGAGCACTCGTGCATGATATTGGAGTGTATAAATGTTATGACGAGGATTTAAATCCTGATAAGTCGCTCCCACCCTATATTCAACACGGTTTCATTGGTTTTGACATCTTAAAAAATGAGGGTTTTCCTCTAGAGGTTTGTAGATTCGCCGTAACGCACACAGCTACCGGATTTACTAAGGAAGATATTGAAAGAGAAAACTTGCCATATGAGAAGATGGATTACATTCCGGTTAGCGTTGAAGAAGAACTAGTCTGTTATGCCGACAAATTCCATTCAAAATACCCATCTTTTAATACCTACGAGGAGCAGGTCGAACGACTTAAAAAGTTTGATCCCGCGAGAGAACTTAAGATGGACACTCTTAAAAGAAAGTACGGTATTCCTGAATTAGCGGGGCTGAAAAAACAGTATAGTGACTGGAGCATTAGTTTTGACGAGTGGTTTAAATCCCTGCAAAAATAAAGGTTCTAATAGATCCTCAAACCCCACTTTTTCTGGCATAAACTTGCACAATCTAACAAACATGTGTATAATACTATGGGTTAAAACAAAATGCTAAAAAGGTAGTATGATCAGGTAAGAATAAAATGACTTACAAACAAGCTAGAAAATTTGAAGATACCACAAAAGTAAAGTTTGGCGAACACCTTATCTTTGACGCCTACGGTTGCGATCCCAAAAAGCTAAACGACCCTAAATTATGTGTAAAAGTTATGAAGGATATATGCAAAATAGGTGGTATGAAACCGCTGTGCGAGCCTGCATTAATTAACGCAGGTAGCAACGAGGCTTTGGGAGGCAAGGATCCGGGCGGATATAGCGGATTTCTAATTATTCAGGAATCGCACATTAGTGTCCACACTTTTGTAAAGCGGGGATTTGTAACCGTTGATGTATATTCCTGCAAAGCTTTTAAAACCGAAGGTGTAGTGGAGTATCTTAAAAAAGCGTTTGGAAGCAGAGATGAACAGGTTATTAAGATAGAACGAGGGTTAAAATATCCCTCTGAAAACATCTACAAGTAATTAATAGAAACTTATTAAATAAGTACCCGCAAACATTACACAGATTGCAACAAGTTTTTGTATGACTTTACGACTTTCTATTCCTTCGCTTACGAACTTTGGAAAAAAGATGGAAAGCAAAACCCCGTAAGCCAAAACAAAAAACGGCTGGAAGCCTTCTGACACAAAGTAAACCACCGCAATAGGTGCCAACAATGTGGCATAATTTAGGGTAATCTTGCCAACAATCACAATGGTCTCGTTTGCAACGTTTAAAGCTACAACCTTGCCACGATTTCTTCTTAAAACGCTTAAGAATTGTTGCCGGTAGCTTTTAACCATCAAAAGTACTAGTGATGATAGAAATATGCCAAGGCTTTCCCAAAAAGAAGTTACCCAAAAGCTTTCTTCCAAAGCGATAAATTTAAAAATAACTCCGCTTAAAGCAATAAAAAAACAGGAGATACCAATCAGAAATAAAACTCCATACTTTACCTTAAAACCTTTTAAGTTTCTTTCCAAAGAAAGTCCAACTGCACCAAGTAAAATTAACAGACAACCCAAAAACTGAATAGAATTGATGCCTTCTCCCAAAATAAAAAAACCAAGCGCAAAAGCCATAACAGACGACAACTGAAAAAGCGGCGCTACCACGGAGGCTTCGTCTTTTTTTAACGCATAGAGATAAGGCAAAACCCAAGCCACATAAAAAGTTCCATTTAACAT
>JBBAAW010000024.1:0-10243 GCA_041658075.1 Patescibacteria group bacterium | reverse complement strand
AAACATTACACAGATTGCAACAAGTTTTTGTATGACTTTACGACTTTCTATTCCTTCGCTTACGAACTTTGGAAAAAAGATGGAAAGCAAAACCCCGTAAGCCAAAACAAAAAACGGCTGAAAACCTTCCGACACAAAGTAAACCACCGCCACAGGCGCCAATAACGTAGCGTAATTTAGAGTAATCTTGCCAACAATCACAATGGTCTCGTTTGCAACGTTTAAAGCTACGACTTTGCCACGATTTCTTCTTAAAACGCTTAAGAATTGTTGTCGGTAGCTTTTAACCATCAAAAGTACTAGTGATGATAGAAATATGCCAAGGCTTTCCCAAAAAGAAGTAACCCAAAAGCTTTCTTCCAAAGCGATAAATTTAAAAATAACTCCACTCAAAGCAATAAAAAAACAAGAGATACCGATCAGAAATAAAACTCCATACTTTACCTTAAAACCTTTTAAGTTTCTTTCCAAAGAAAGTCCAACTGCACCAAATAAAATTAACAGACAACCCAAAAACTGAATAGAATTGATGCCTTCTCCCAAAATAAGAAAACCAAGCGCAAAAGCCATTATAGACGATAACTGAAAAAGCGGCGCTACCACGGAGGCTTCGTCTTTTTTTAACGCATAGAGATAAGGCAAAACCCAAGCCACATAAAAAGTTCCATTTAACATAATCAAAAGGGCGTTTTTTGGATGAATGCTAAAAACATTGGGGCCAAATATCAAAATTAAAAGCGCTACCGGAAGTCCCATTAAAGCCGAAAATATAATAAGTGACCCTATTCCCCTGCCCTCAACTACCTTTTCAATTAAGTATTTGTCTATGTAATTAACCAGCGCGTTTAAAACAGGCGAAATAATTGTAAATAAAAACCAGGTCATATTTTAGCGCCAATTTTCCAAACGCCCTTTTCAAGAAAAGCCTCTATGGTCTGACGGTTAGCCTTGTTAATTAAATTTGAATGCGACATTCTACTCTCCTTTGCGTACTGCGCCAATGCTACAATGCGCGCACCTTCTAAATAAGCCAGTCGTTTGTGATAACTGTTAGTGAGAGCCTTACCGACAATTTCCTCCATAACATCTGTAACACCTTTTTCATCAAATTCTTTAAATGCGTCGTAGTACTTTCTTCTGTCAATAAATTTAATGTTAATGGGCACAAAACCCTCTCTTATAAGCAAGTAATTATTTATGACTCTTCCAATTCGTCCATTTCCGTCAACAAAAGGGTGAATGTACTCAAATGAAAGGTGAATGTGCGCAATTCTTTTTATAATATTTTCGTGACTGCTGGAATTGTATGCTACAAGCGCGTCCCCCAATCTTTTTACCACTTCTTTTGGGTTGGGAGCTATATGACTTGCGACTCTTACCCACTCATTTTCTTTACGAAACCTACCCGCAACATCATCGCAAATATTTGCCATAAGCATTTTGTGTAGCGTTAATATAACCTCGAGGCTAAGCTCCTGTTCTTTGGCTCTTTTTTCAATATATGAAACCACTCGGGCAAGGTTCTTGGCTTCAAAAATTTCTCTTTCGGTAATATATCTATCCAATTCTATCTGTAATAATATTCTTTCTGTTTCTTCTAGCGTGAGTGTGCTGTTTTCAATAGCGTTGGAGTTATATACCTGCTCGGCGACTTCTGCCTCGTTTATTATGTCCAAAAGCGACTGCTTATCTGCGGAAGCGGTGTAGAAACGAGCCCTTAGTTGATTGATTTTATTGTAAACATGCCTTGTTTTTGTCATGTTGTCATTGTATAGTAATTCACGATTTTGTCAACAAAAGCGTTAAAATCCAAGAAAAAGCACAGATTTTCACGATTATAAGCTGGTCACCTGCACCGCCTCAACATTACCCGCCAAAAGTTCTATCGCCCCAACCTTCTGTTTAATATCCTCTCCCATTTTTTCCACCGCTAAAACAAATTCCTGTGTGTTTGGGTAAGTTATCGAGATCTTTTGGTTTACTGTAAGTCTCTTCTCTTTTCGCAGATCCTGAATCTTTCTCACCAACTCCCTGGCGTCACCCTTTATTTTTAAATCGGGAGTAATTTTTGTGCATAAACCCACTTCCAGATCGCCCTCTTGAATTTTGATCCAATCAACTTGCTCAAAAACTTTCTGGCTCCAAACAATTTTCTCCACATTGGTTTCATCTTTAATTAATTGCCGGTATTCAGGATCCAATTTCACACCTATAACATTTATTTGCGATAGGGGCTGTCTTACGGCCACTCCGACCTGCATCCTTAGAGATAACACGAGAGATGAGATTTTTTTGGACTTTTCCATGTTCGACAAAATCAAGTCGGAACTAGCATCGGTGTAATTAAAACTCGTGAACGACCTCAGATGCACGGACTCCTCGCTTAAACTTCCGTCAAATTGCCTTAGACCTCGATAAATTGATTCGGTCAGAAAGGGAATCAGGGGCGCTGTTGCGTTAGATGCATTCAGAAGGACGTTGTATAAAACCGTAAGTGCGGAAGCATCGCCAGAAGAAATTCTGTCTCTTGACCGTCTTATATACCAACGCGACAAGTCGTCAACAAAGTTCTCCAACTCTCGCACCATTGGAGGAACCGTATAATTTTCCAAGTTTTTAACCGTGGTTTCTACCAACTGCATTAAACGAATCTGGATCCATTTGTCCAAAACATGCTCGTTATTTTGTATCTTTTTGACACTCCAGCCATTAGAGAGAGCGTAAGTCTCAAAGAATTTATAGCTGTTCCAAAGCGGATTAAGCGTCCTTTGTAGTTTATTCTTTAGGTCCATTTCGTCAAAATTGGCATTTTCCCCCACCATCAAAGGCGAGCCCATAAGGTAGAGTCGTAATGCATCACCTCCATATTTAGTCAAAGCTTCCTTTGGATCCGTGTAGTTGTTGTAAGTTTTGCTCATCTTTCTCCCATCAGATCCGGCCATAACCCCGGTTGAAACAACATTCTTAAAGGATGCCTTACCAAATAGGGCCGTGGAAAGTACATGCATCACATAAAACCAAGCCCTAACTTGCCCAACATATTCCACAATGTAGTCGCCGGGAAAATTCTTTTCAAACTTATCTTTATTCTCAAATGGATAGTGAATTTGGGCGTAAGGCATGGATCCCGCTTCCATCCAGGAATCCAAAACTTCTTGTCTACGCTTAAATACTTTGCCGTTTTTGATAAATTCAACTTTGTCAATGTAAGGTCGGTGCAAATTTTCTACTTTTTGACCCGATAATTCCTCAATTTCTTTGATTGACCCTACCACTATTCTTTCCCCGTCATCACTTTCCCAAACCGGCATAGGGGTAGCCCAAAAACGGTTTCTAGAAATACACCAGTCGGGGGCTTGCTCTACACCAAGCCTAAACCTACCTTCTTTTATGTGCGACGGAACCCAATTAATGTCCTTATTATTTTCCAGCAGTTCTTTTTTTAGCTGTTCGACTTTTACAAACCACGAATTTTGGGCTTTTTGAATGAGAACTGTATTACATCTATCATGATACGGCACCCTGTGAACAATTTTTTTACTGTCAAACAAAAATCCGCGTTTATCCAAATCTTCCGTAATTACGGGATTAGCTTTAGTATAAAACATTTTATAAAAAGGGTTCTCGCCCGCGTCACCCTGCACAAAACAGCCTTCGCCATCAATGGTCATCATAACCCGCAGCCCGTACTGTCGTCCCATTTTAGTGTCAATCTCCCCAAATCCGGGAGCGCTATGAACTATTCCCGTACCTTCTTCCATATTAACCATACCCTCAAAGTTGTAGACTTTAAATTCTTTTTCTGACGACGCAAAAAACCTGTACGGGGGCTCGTACTCGAGCCCTAAAAGCACAGAGCCTTTAAACTCATCAACGATTTTATGTGTAGAGTCTCCGATTATTGCTTCCAGTCTTTTTTTAGCACAAATGTATCTATTTTCAGGAACTTCGCTTTCAAAAACTACATAATCTTCCTGTGGGGCTACCACTAAAGCCCGGTTTGAGGGAATCGTCCAGGGAGTAGTGGTCCAAGCTAAAATATAGTCACCCTTAAATTTGCCTTTTGTAAGAATTTTAAACTCAACAGTAATCGCCGGATCTTCAAAGTCCTTATACGAATTATCCATGGCGATTTCAAAGTTAGAGACGGGCGTTCCGCAAGTCGTGCAATAAAGAGAGGTTCTTACCCCTTCGTAGATTAATCCCTTGTCGTATAGCTGCTTAAAAGCCCAAATGACGCTTTCCATATAGGTTTGGTCGGTAGTTCTGTAGGCATTTTTAAAGTCCACCCAACGACCAATTTTATCCACATACCACTCCCACTCCGCGGAAACTTGCGAGGTATATCTGTAACATTCTTCCGTAAACTTTTCTAAACCAAACTTTTCAATGTCGCGCCTGTTTTTTATGCCCAGTTCCTTTTGAACCTTATTTTCCACCGTAAGACCATGTGCATCCCAACCCCAGACTCTTTCCACACGCTTTCCTTTCATGGTCCAATATCTGGGAATGACGTCCTTAGCTATAGAACCAAGCAAATGACCGTAATGAGGCAAACCCGAAATAAAGGGCGGGCCGTCGTAAAAAACATAAGAATTGTCAGCCGAATTTTTCTCAACGGATTTTTCAAAAACCTTATTTTTCTTCCAAAAGTCCAAAACTTCTGTTTCTAGTTGTGGAATCGTTTTTACCATAGTCAAAATCTTATCAAATTTGACGCTTTAATGCACTACTGATACATTCTAACCATGCCCACACAAGACTCAACGCAAGTTCTTTACAATAAACCCACACATCAGATTTTAGCTCAGGAAATCTATAAGCGTTCAGCGGAATTGTTGGAGGAAAAAAGACATACCGAAAACCTTTTGTATAACATAAGTGAGGCGGTTATTGCGGTAGATACAGCATCAAAAATTAACATCCTTAATAAGACCGCAGAGGAATTAATAAACATGTCCACAGAAAAGGCGGAGGGAAAAGCTTTAGATGAGGTATTGGTTTTGACTAGTGAGTCCGGCGACAAAATAGAGTCAAAAAACTACTGCTTTAAACTCCAGGATGTTACTATTCAAAATCTTATGCACGAGTCGAAAGGCATTACGCGGTATTTAAAACTCCAATCTACAACTATAAAAAACCCCAGGCAAGAAGACGAGTGCATTATTACACTAACAGATGTTACGCGGGAAAAGATGTTAGAGAAGTCTAAGGACGAATTTATTTCTATTACCAGCCATGAACTCCGTACTCCTATGACTATCATAAGAAGCTACCTTTGGATGATGGATAACGTCAGGTACGGAGAATTAAATTCAAAGCAACATGAGTTTTTATCTAAAGCGCAGGGCGGGGTACAAAGAATGCTGAGTATGATTAACGACACATTGAACGCGTCAAAGATTGACCAAGGAAAACTACAGTTAAAGATGGAGGAGATTAAAATAAGGGAATTTTTGGAACGCTTGAGTCAAGACTTTGAACTAAAGGCAAAAGAGAAGGGTCTGAAATTTAAGGTTAGTATCGATGAGAATTGCCAAGTAGTATATTCCGACAAGGGAAAATTAGAGGAGACGCTTACCAATCTTTTAGGTAATTCCGTAAAATTTACTAGCGCGGGTGAGATAAACCTTAAGGTGACTAAAAACGACAACTCTTTTGTAAAATTTGAGGTTAGCGACACCGGAAAAGGAATTGACCCAGCGAACCTGAAGCAACTTTTTCATAAATTTGGCCGGATTGATAATTCCTATCAAACAGTGGCAGAGGCGGGAGGAACGGGTTTAGGACTTTATATTGTAAAAAATATCGTGGAAAACATGGGAGGAAGAGTGGGAGCATGGTCGGCGGGGATTGGAAAAGGTGCTACTTTTTGGTTTACTTTGCCAAGTGAATATTATGAGATTCCACAGAACTTGCGAGAGTCGGCAATTTTAACCCTAGCACCTGTTTTAGAAACACGAATTAGCTCCATCTGTCCTGTTTAAACTAGACGCATAGACCAAAACGGAGGGGATTAAACCCCTCCGCTTGTAACCATCGTGACGAAGAAACTCGTCATGACGATACTAACTATTTAACCGCATCCTTAAGTCCTTTTCCTGCCTTAAAGGCTGGAGACTTGGTTGCTGGAATGTGCATAGGAGCTCCTGTTTGAGGGTTCCTACCGGTTCTTGCCGCTCTTGGTCTTACTTCAAAAGTACCAAAACCAGTCCAGGTTACCTTGTCGCCCCTAGAAAGAACTTTCTTTATTATCTCCTCCAACGCATCAAGTGCTTTTGATGCATCCACCTTGGTAAATCCTGCCTTGTCGGCAAGCTGATTAACTAAGTCAAATTTTGTTACTGCCATGTTCAATACACCCCCTTTCAAAGGCTTAAAAGCCTATCAATTCTAGAAATCATTTTGGTATGCGTATCAATTAAAATGCTTCTAAACCATGCGCGACCCTTTTCCTCCCACTCAAACCTTTGGTTCCTAGCGGTTATATATTTGTTTATAATAATGTCTGTTTTGACTCCTAAAATTGAGTCAGCAGAACCCGTCATTCCTGCGTCACTTACAAAATAAGTACCTTTAGGTAAAATTTGACAATCCGCAGTTGGAATATGGGTGTGAGATCCAATAACCGCATTAACCCGACCGTCAACATAATTAGCAAATGCCGATTTTTCACTGGAGGCTTCCGCATGAAAATCTACTAAGATAAAGTCTTTGGCTGAATCAACACCCTGCTCGGGCAAAATAGAATTAAGCATGTAATCGATTTTCTGAAAGGGGCTGTCAAAATTTTCGTTCATAAAAGTTCTGCCCATAAGATTCAGTATAACAACCTTAAACTCTTGTAGTTCTATAATACCAAAAGTTTTTCCTAAAACCGGCTCCGGATAATTTGCCGGACACGCCAGGGGCATTTCGTGCGCGTAATCCTCAAAATCCTTTTGCCAAAAAATATGGTCTCCGCCGGTAAAGTAATTTACGCCGCTGCTTTGCATTTCCCCAAGGGTATCTTTGTTTGCGCCCCGTCCGTGAGCCAAATTTTCGGCATTGGCAATGACAAGGTCAATACTATCACTAGAAATGAGGGTTGGCAATACCTCTTTTACAGCTTCTCGGCCAAGTTTTGCAACAATCTCGCCTATGTATAAAATTCTCATATCATTTTGCGGTTTCGGAAATCCGCACCTCCCTTATAACCGTAACCTTAACCACGCCCGGGTAACTCTGTTCAAGCTCAATCTTCTTAGCAATTTCACGCGCCAAAACTGACGCGGTTGAATCGTCAACGCGTTCCGGTTTTACAATCACCCTTACTTCCCGACCCGCGGAAATGGCGTAAGCTTTATCCACTCCGTCAAAAGAAGTGGCGGCTTGTTCCAAGTCCTCCATGCGTTTTTTATACGACTCATAATCTTCGCTCCGCGCGCCGGGGCGCGCTCCGCTTATATGGTCAGCCAAGTTAACCACTGCAGACTCTACTGAACTGAAGGGTTTATCCTCGTGGTGCTCTGCCACACAATTTATCACTGCGTCGGCAACTTTAAACTTCCGTAGGAAGTCCACTCCAATTTGAATGTGCGTGCCTTCCTCGTCAGCAATCACCTTTCCAATATCATGTAAAAGACAGCCCATCTTAACAATCTCCACATCGGCCCCAATTTCCTGCGCAATAGAAACCCCGATGCGCGTTTCCTCAATAGTATGCTCAATCATGTTTTGACCGTAGGAAAAACGGAACTTTAGTCGACCCAAAACGGCCACCACATCCCTTGGTAAATTGTAAACTCCTAACCGATGGCACAAATTTTCCCCTTCTTTAAACAAAATCTGATCCATGTCTTTTTGCGTGGCTAAAACGATTTCCTCGATCCGCGCGGGTTGAATTCGTCCATCCGCAATAAGTTTTTCCATGGCAAGCCGCGCAATTTCCCGTCGCACAGGATCAAAAGAGGAAACTATAATGTCGCCTGGAGAGGAATCCATGTCTAAATCAACACCCGTGAGCTCTTCAAAAGTTCTTATATTTCGACCTTCTTTACCAATAATTCGGCCCTTAATGTCCTCATCAGGAAGTCGCACCTTGGAAACCGTATGCTCCACTACAACATCCGTTGCCCCCCGCCGCATAGCAGTAACTAAAATATCCCGAGCCATTTTGTCCGATTCGTCTTTTATCTCCTCCTCGTTTTGCTTAATGCGCTTGCCTTTTTCTTGCTTTAACTCTTTGTCGACGCTAACTAAAAGTTGATTTTTAGCTTCCTCCTTGGTTAAACCAGAAACATTTTGGAGTTTTTCCTGAGCCTGAATTACAAGCTCGTCCAACCTTTGCTTTTCTTTTGCAAATTCTTCTTTGGAAACGGCTAATTTTTGCGACTTTTCATTCAGATCTTTTTCTTTAATATCAATCTCCGTTAATTTATCGGCCATCTTTTTTTCCAGGGAAGACACATCGCTTCTGATCTTTGCCGACTCACTTTCCGCACCACTTCTTATTTTTATGGCCTCATCTTTAGCCTCAATAATAATTTCCCGCGCCTTGGATTTTGCTTGCTCTAAATATCTTTGAACTTGTTCCTGGGTTTGTTGTGAAACAACTGGGGTTTGGGATCGAACATTATTAATATCACCACGGTCCTGCTGGGGTAACTGAACTGTCTGCAGAACCGGAACTACCTTTTCCGGTGCTTTTAATCCCGCATCAACTGGGATTTGACCGGGCTTTTGACTCTTTCTTGCCAGAACAACAGCAAGAACCGCCACAATTACAAATAGAATTACCGCTACCGCGACAAGTAAAGTATTCATATATCCTCCTTAAAAATGTGATTTGCATAAGCGACTCTGATTTTACGGGCGTTTTAGTAAATAGTCAACCGCTTGTCTTGAAATAGAGTAAGAAAAGCCCCGCGACAGTAAATATCTTCCCATCTTAGTCTTTATATCATCCTTGCCTTTATGGTTCTGATCTAAAGCCTCAGCAGTACTGATTGCTAAACCAAACTTTCTCTCAATCAATCTAACCGCTGCTTTTAACTCGTCCTCCTCGTTAATGGCTGCGTTAATATATCGCCCAGCATCCTCCTTATCTATTCCCTTAGCGATAAGCTTATTCTCAATAGCTTTCTTACCCAAAGCTTTTTTTCCCCTTGTTTTTGACTCTATAAAAAGCTTTATGAATTCTTCATCGTCTATAAGTTTATTTTCTTCAAGGTATTCAAAAATCTTGTAGGCAATGTCTTTTTTTATCTCGTCGTCTAGGTCTTTTTGCGACTTTAAGTACCTTCCCAGTCGCACAGAAATTTCTTTACGCGTGCGCGGTTTGTACGCCAAAAACATTATTACCTTGGTCAACATTTTTTGATATATCTCGTCTTTTTCCATAAAAACCTTTCCCGACAATTAAACCTCGCGAGTAAAATAGCTTCTTACCAAATCCCAATTTGGAGTCAAAATCTGCACTATCTGCAGATTGGTTTTATTGTGATGTTTGTAGAAAAATAATTCCTCGTGTTTTTCCCTAAAGATTGGACGAGGAAAATCGTTAATATCTGCTGTTAAAAGGTCAAAACCCATTACTATGGATGTAGAAGCAATTATCCTATCCCCAAGGTTTATTTGATCATTATTGATATTTAAAAACTTATATATGTTCTGAAGCCTCGCTGCCACTAGTACCACCCTGTTGTCAATACCAACTTTTCCAAATTCTCTAATATTCTTATTACATTCCTCTTCTTGCGTTGGTGTACATCCCGAGAAAATCTCGCATACACTTATATCAGAAATCGCAAGTTTATAACCCTTATTTATTAAAGTATCCAAAAAAGAAAGGATTTGATCGGAGAGTTTGTTGTGACTTATATATTGAACTATATTAGAATCAAGTAAAATTGACTTTTTATCGTGCGACTCTTTGTCTATCGTTTCTAACACAAGTTCTATCATAATAATACTCCTCGGGCAGAGGAAAAGGGGAGCTCTTTTGAACCTTTCGAAGCCACCTCCTTATATACGCACCGTCATAGTCTCCAGGACCTGAAAATTTTATAGGACTAGGTCCTGTTTTCACCCACTCACCACCAACATATAAACGCTTTGGCATTTTTGATCTTTTTTTCATGATCATATTTTAACATACCCCGCCTACGGCGGGGTGACGGTATTGTTATTCCTCAACAGGAGGCTCTACTGATGTAGTTACCAATTCCTCCTCTTTACCTAAAGATAAAAACTGCTCGGATTT
>JBBAAW010000023.1:0-10638 GCA_041658075.1 Patescibacteria group bacterium | reverse complement strand
CTAGCTACACATAAAACACAGTATTCGTACCCGTATGTTTGGGAATGCTTTAAAAAGTACTGACACCCACCAAGCTAGAACGAGCGAGGAGAATAGGAACTTCAACCTAAATTTTGCGCGACAGGGCAAAACATCGGACATCCTTGGCACCGGCAGAAAAAAGCGCGGAGGAGGCGGAGATTAAGGTTGAACCAGTGGTGCAAATGTCATCGACCAGCAAAAACTTACCGTCCGCTACATCTCCTTTAACCGCAAAAGCCCCCGTAATATTTTGTGCTCGTTCGTCCTTATGCAACCCAAATTGCTTGTTGGTATCACGAATTCTAGTCAAAATAGAAGTGTTTGTGGTTAAACCGAACTCCTTACATACCGCCTTGGCAATAATCTCCGCCTGATTGAATCCTCGGTCTTTTTCTCGTGACTTGGAAATGGGGATAGAAACGATGGTAAAGCTCTTAAAGTCAAAGCCCAGTTTAGAGGCTACCTTGGCTCCGCTGGTACTTAATAGCCTCAACAAAACAAAACTTTTTGGGTTGTATTTTGACTTTTTAACAATCTCCGCCACCATTCCGCCGTACTCATAAACCGCACAAAGTTGACTGGGTAACTTATCGACACTTTCTTTTTTACAAAGGGGATGGGTATAACCTAGAACCGTTTCCCTTTGACACCAGATACACACGCCGTTTTTGCACAGCTTTATTTTTGACTCGCAACCATAGCAGATAATTCTGCCTTCAAGTCCGCAAAAGTAACATTTTTCTCCAAAAACGGCGGTAAGTAACTTTTCCATATATTATCCACAAAGCTCTTCAGCCCGTCACAACGACGATTTGGGCTCCCACGACCTATAGTACCAGCGGTACAAAGACCCCATAGTTATTATGGGACGAGTGCAAAAAAAGTCAACCTCTTGACTTCTAATATCACTAGAATTTGTCGAGGTTTTGTCGAACTTACCAGGTAAATATGACGCTGTGTATAACAAGACTAGAGGGTAAATATTAAGTTTTAGTGAACATAGTAGCAGATAAATGGAACTGTATATTAGAGATTACTTTTACTTAAACAGTTCTAGGTACAAGAATAAACCCAACGCTTCCGACGCTCACTTAAGTTTAGCCGAGGGACGGTGCAAAGCAGAGAAAGTTGATAGGTTAAGAGCTGGACTAACTAACGGAGATACTAAAAGGACACAGTCCACTAACCGTAAGGTATAAAAGGGTTACAAACGAAAAACGAGGTGCAGTACCTGGCAAGTGCGATTTTGAGAATTGTTGGGTATTCGTCTTGTTTGAGGAAGGCAACCTGCAAAAATTGAGTCAAAGTATAGACGGCTTTCTAAAAGATACGGGAAAATCAACCACGGCAGAATATATTTCAAGAATCAGGGACGGAATACATAAAGGTAATGCCAGCAAGGATGGTGTAATAGCAAACCACATAAACTTGTGCAATTATTGCCGACCAGAAAAGTCTAATGATGCATGAAAAATGATAATAAAGTCCATACCATATGATTAAGAATCTTCCCGGAGAACATTCCACAAATGTAGAAACTCCACAAAACGTGGAGGAAGCCGTATCAAAGCTTATTGTTGAAGGAAATAGAATAGAAAAGCCACTGCCGATTTTTTAAAAGCAAATCCTCTAGAGACTGCTGAATTTTGTCAACAAGTGGTAGAAGCATATAATCCCAACGACCGCCTTACTCCAGCAATTCAATTATCTTATGTGATTGAAGAATTGATCGGACTAGAAGAACTAGACACAACACACTAGCCTTAGCGAAGTTTGGTGGAGATGAGGGGAATCGAACCCCTGTTCTAACTTTCTTTAATGCGCAAGTGTTACAAGCTTATCCAGAGTTAATGTTAAAAGGAGGCACTCCGGCGCACACAAATCCTTTTTAAGGTCGTAGGTTTAAGGTTTACCCTCTTGGACTTTTAGTCGACCAAACTAAAAATCCGCATTCCGGTTTAATAAGACCCAAAAGAAGCCTTCCGGAAGCAACTTCTCAGGATCCGAGGTCCGCTCTAGGCGGACACAAGCTTAGGCGTAAGCGGGTTCGAAAACGGGCTCAGCATAAGCAAACTCGAATGCATTTTTCTTTGCATTTTTGGTTTGTTGGGCTTTACAAAATTCCAACATCTTTGGCTTGCCGACGTAAAAAAGAAAAGCTAGTCAAAACCGATCATCCCCTTTTTAAAGTGCTTTTCGCGCCCTATCAAGGTCACGCTCAATCTGTTTCTCAACTAAAAGGCGTTTCTTCTCATACTGCTTCTTGCTTCTAACCACGCCCAGCTCTAATTTTACCAGATTATGCTGTAAAATCAAGGCCAAAGGCATAGCAAAGTGTCCCTTCAAACTTATAGCTTGCGCCAATTTTAATACCTCTTTCTTATTTAATAGCAACTTTCGTGTTCGTCTGGCCTCTTTTTCACTGTATTTTTGACTTTGATGGGAATAGCGGCCAATGTGCAAATTTACCACACATGCCTCCCCACCCATTACCGTAACCAAAGAACCTTCAAAATTAACATTACCTTCTCGCACCGACTTTACCTCATACCCCCAAAGCACAAGTCCCGCAGTGTATTTATCCAAAATTTCGTATTCAAATGTGGCTTTCTTGTTTTTCGCCAGTAACATAGGCAAAGTATACCAATTTATAGGCGGGATGGCGTTCAAAGACTGAATTCAAAGACCTTAGTGCCGGAAAGAACGTAAGAAGTTTTTTCGTTAGACGATATATCAAAGCTTTTTAAATCCGACCACTCGTTACCAAGTTGCGGTTTAATTTGAAAATCCAATACTCCATCCGTGTCAAAAGCAATAAGTCGACCCTCCGCACCATCGCCCACATAAATTTGCTTATAATCCGCGTTGGTCACAACTTTTAGCGGTTTTTGAATGGGCTTATCAAGTCCTACAATGGAGAAATCATCCTTAGCACCTGCAGTGTACTTCTCCAAATTTCCGTTGGAAAATAGAACATAAATACTTCCATCAATATCCACGGAAATCCCGCCGGCAAATCCCGGCTTCTGCATCCATAAAGCTCCGGAAAGTTTATTGCCAATTTTTAAAAATTTTACCAACTTATCGCCACTAAGCGCGTAAGTAAATCCCAAATACTCGCTGGACGGACCAATTGTTGGGTAGTTTGTGTCCGCCAGGTAGCTTTTTGTTACCGATTTAGTGGCAAGTGAATAGAACTTAACTCCCTCGTTATCAGTAAAAATGAGGCCGTCGCCCTCGAAAAGAAGGTTTTTTACACCGGGAAAAAGTTGTGGAAGCTCCTCAAACTTAGTAATACTCTTAGTGGAAATATAAATTTTGCCCTGTACGGTATCGCAAACAGCTATGTAATTTGCTCCAAGCGCCAACTCACTGGGATTTGCTTTGGCATCTGTAATGGAGATGTCGTAAAAAACTTGAGCAGATACTCGCTTAACCTTATTGGCCTCGTCCAGTTTTTTAGTAAGCTCGCCCTGTACTTCAGGAGGCTTAGGTAAAGTATCGACTACATTATTCTCCACAACAACGGCCTTCGACGGCGCTTTTGGTTTTAATACAAACTGCTTCATCGCAATATACCCAACAGCCACAGTTAATAATACCGCCAATAAAATTACTAAAGGCTTTACAAAACGCGGGGCTTCTCTATCGACGCTTTTTCCATTGGAGGTAGCTTTGACGGAACCCACCACAGTGTTTGTTTTATCGTTGAAATTCGCTGTGACTACTTGTACAGCGGGTTTGGTAACGACAACAGGTGTGTCAACTTTTAAAATAACCGCACTGCTAAGCTCCTCCAAGTCGCCACCTAAAATCGGCTTGGTAAGTGAAATCAAAGATTTGGGAGGAAATTTGTTAAAAAACCTCTCCGTGCACAAAATCATAACCTTACCTTCTTCAATTTTCTGCGAACCACCGGCGTAGTTTCCCTCTTTTCCCGTGTCCACATGAACCACTTGCGTACCATCCAAGTAAAGAGCTTTGGAATTCCCGTAAATTGATATGTAAGCATACTCGTCCTTAAATACTGCCACCACAGCGTTAAATTTTGCGTCGGATGTAAGTTTTTGCACTGCGTCTCTACACTCTTTGAGGGTCTTTTCCAAAGTTTGCAAAACCGGGCCAACCTCCAAACCCTCAACAACCTCATGAGTAAACAAATCCTTAATTACATTAATTGATACTTGGGTATTAACTGGCGTGCGTCCCTCAAAGTCAAAAACGGCAAAGAAATCCCACTCTTTAACGTGTTCTGAGTCGTCCTGTGAAGTTATTACAAAAGATAAAGCGGGCAACTCGGGGGGCAGATTAGGAATGATTTTTTGCGATTTAATCCTGGTCATAATTTTAAAGCAAGGTAAAAACTAGAATAATAGCTAGGAGTGAAACAAAAAAATGCAGCCACGCCATAAAGGTAAAAAAGCCGTGAAGTGAAGCGGTAAAACTTTCATTCATCAAGCTAACCTGTCGAACAACCATAAAAGAAAAAATGGCGTAAATTATGGAAATTGCCATAAAGAAGATCTTAATTATTAGAAGCAAGAGATCTTTTTCCCAAAGCTGTACCATGTTATTCGCTTTCTCCTTTGATCTTGGAAATAAGATCGGACACTGTGTCCTGAACCCTGTCGGGATTGGGAACATTTTCAAAAGTTATCTCCCGTGCTTCGGCGGCGGTTTGAATGGAAACATCTCCATAATGAAAAACTACTGGACCAAAACCGGATATGTTGTTTGTAATATCTTCTATATTGCGCAAAGGAGCCTCAGAAAAACGGCGGTGAGTGATGCCGTAAAAATCAATGTCCACCACTCTTTTGTTTGTCACAATATAGCTGTTAAAATACCAGCTCAAAAAGTTTTCAAAGAAGTAACCAAAGGTAAAAAGCGCCAGCAAAAAGCGCAAAACAAAATAGTACTTGCCGGGCATAATCTGACTTACACTAGTACCCCCAAACCCCAACAAAAAATCAAAAATCGGGATAATAAAAAACAGAACTGCAGTAATAAATACCCATTTAATATTAACAATGAAATGCTGACGTAGAAAAAGAATAATCCGCTCCTCATTGTCTTGACCATCAAAATGGACACCCCGAGGCTCCCTAATAAAATGGCCTAAAAGCGCTGTCATGGAGTTATTATATCAAACTTGGTAGTTTCAACAAAAACTGAGGAGAATTCGTTGGAATATACTTCTCTCCAACCGCTGTTGGGAGTTCTCAGGAACTTTACTAGCCCACTTTCTGAAGGATATAAAATCCAAGTTACCTCGTAGTCACCTAGAATTTTAATGTTTTTCTTAGGTGCACTCACCACTTTCATGTAATCCTCAAATACAGATTTATTACCCTCGCGCCAAGACGGCATACGCCCATCTACAAAGGTTTTGTATTGGGGGTATTTCCAAATCATATAACCGCCCCAACCGTAATAATTAAAAACATTACCTTTAATGTTGCTGGCGAGAGCAAAGTCTAAGGCATCTCTAGGGTACTCCTCCTTTTCAACCCAATAATTCGGGTCGACACATTGGGAAACATCCGTTAAAAAAAGCGTGCTTATAACTAAAGTCGATAAAGCTAAAAACGCTAAAAAACTGATCTTTAATTTTTTAGTAAGACTTGGAGAAAACGCTCTCTTTAAATCATCCAAAGGGTCGCTCCAAAAAGAAATAAAGGCCGGTATACCTAAAATTACCGCGATTCTAAAAAAATACTGCGAGCGCACTGATGCAATGCAAAAAAATCCCAAGGCCAGTAGATACCAAGCCGGAAGTTTATAACGGGCGCCAATAAGCGCGGAAACCAAAAGCCCTAGGACAACGCAGTAAACAATAAAATAGTAAATATTATCTGTGCTTGCGGGAACCCATTCACTGATGTAAGTAAATTGGTATGGATGCGATTCTTTTATAAGAGTTTGCCAAAGACTAAGCCCGTAAGGATTTATTAAGGTAACTGCCACAGACAGCAGTCCAACAATAGGTAATAACGCGTCTTTGCTGCTGCGGGTCCTGATCATGTCGATAATTTTGTTTCCGATATATAGACCTAAAACAAAAAGACCTAAAACAAAATCAGCGTGGGCGTTTGCCCAGATTAAAAACATTATAGGTAAAATTAAAAACTTTACAAAACGACGGGGCTTAGTGCCTATTTTTTCAAAATCGCCAAACAATAAAGCAACCAAAAGCATAAGAAAAAGCGTACTAAAGTACATGGGTCGACCTGTAATACCGCTACCGGAAAACTCTGTAAAAAGCAGGAGGGTGGACACGGCTGTAAGAAAAACGCCCAACGAAATTTTTTTTGATAAAGTCCGCACATAAAATATTGCCGATGCGCTTAAAACACCTGCAAAAAGAAGACCGGCGATAAGATGCCCCAAGTAGTGGTGAGTCAGGTACATGGCGACTTGCGAAATCCAGTAGGAGTTAGCCCATTTATAATCGGTAAAAGTATAAGAAAAGGTGTTTTGGCGCAAAATCTTCCCGTGCTGAGCAATGTACTCGCCGTACTTGTAATGCCAACCAAAATCCGGGTCGCCCGGTGCTTTAAAAACACTAAAAACCCCAAAAAGAAAGACTGTTAAAAGTACTACCTTAGAGAGTCGCACGAGTGAATAATATCAAAAAGGCCTTATCACTTCTTCACCAATTCGTATAAACGGTCTTTTATAGAAATATATCCGGGCGCCCGCAGGTTAAAAACGGTCCTAAATTTTTCCCCGTCCACGCTAACCTCCCCTTTATCAGTACCAAATTTAACTTTAGTTGTCTTCCCATTATTCCCAATTTCCACATCCACAAAGGTAATGCCAGAATAGGCTGTTCCCAACTCATCCGCGCGATCCTTCATGTCATCCAAAGAATAAGGATTTCCGCCCCAGCAACTTGTAGTTACGGGCGACACTCTACTTCGGTCAGATGAGCTACCTTTATCCCAAACCGTAAGCGCATTTAAGATGTCCGCCATTTCTTTTTGTGACAAGTAGGGGTCCCCCCAACCGCAAGTAGAGGAATCGTTGTATGACTTTGTCCACCACGCCTTATAAAACCAGGGGGATTGACGCTCGTAGGCTTTACCTGCTTTCCAACCCGATACGCCTCCCGGAGCATCCCAACCGATGTTCTCAATATAACCCCCCGTGGTAGAAGAGTAGTAAGCGGTAACCGAGCTGTCTAAAATTATTCCGTTAGTATTATCTACCGCATCTTTCCATGCCGAGGGAGGTTTATTGGCTTTAGACAACAAAAATACCTGACACGATTGACTGGTACAAATAGTTTTTCCATCCTTGGCATATCTATAAGCATAGCTTCGCGCCGCAATTGCCTGCGCCTTTAACGCATCGGACGGCCAAGTACTGGGCATTTCCGCAATCCCATACAGATACTTCTGCATACTCATTTTCCCTATTCCAGACACATTGATGTCTGGCATGCTGATTTTTTTAGTTCCACTGTTGTAGTAGAATTTTAGAATCGCCTTGTAATCCTGCCCATCCTGGGCCCGCCCCTTAGCCCCGTACTGACTCATTCCTTTATAGTGCGTGTATGCCCCGTAGCTTATTGCCACGTAGGCCGGACTAAATTTGGGTTCCGGCAGTTTTGCCACCGGTGGCTCGTAATCACCCACGCTTCCGCTGTCGCTACCAGATTTTTCCGCTAAAATTTGCTGCTGCTTGGCACTAAGCTCCGCAATAGTTTTTTCATACGAGTCGCCTTTTTTGTCCAACTCAACAACTTCGCTTTGCGCCTGCGCCTTTTTTCTATCAATGTCGGCCTTTAAGGACAAAAGCTTGCTTTGCGACAACTCCAAACTTGCCCGTAAGTCACTAGCTTCCTTTTTATCGCTCTCAAAATCCGCGATCTCCATATTTAAGGAAATTATGGACTTAACAGCATCACGCCCCACGCTGTCCTCAAAAATGTCGCGCACCGCAAAAGCCTGACCTCCACCCCAAGTGTCGCTCCCTACAAGCAAAACCTCCAAAACGGTGGGCTGACCAAATTTATAAAAGTCGCGCACAATGGTATTTCTTATTTGGGTTTTTTTGCCTAAAGATCCGCGCCGATCCGCCAAGTTACCTTCGATAACTTGCAGCTCCCCACTCACCTTGGTAATGTCTTTTTTGAGCGACTCTATTTGGGCGTCCGTTACATTAAGTTTGGTTAAATAATCTTTGATCTGCGCGTCTATGGTGGTTTGTTGACTTCTTATTTTGGCAAGTTTTGACTGCGTGCTAGCCAGCTTTTTGGCGCAATCTTCCACGGAAGTGCAATCCGCCTCGGCAAATGCTCGATACAAAGTGTTTATAGGTGTACGTATTAAAAACAACGAAGCAAGAAGAGTTACAGAAAACAAAAAAAGAAGTCTTGGCAACGGGGGTTTTGTGGACATAGTATGGATTATATCAAGATTTCCTGACAGGTGTTGACTTGATAACTACATATATGGATAATCAATATTAATGAAAAGGTTTATATCCACTCTTTTAACACTCTTTATTGTTCTTACGATATCGTTTAATAAAGCATCTCCTTCTTTTGCGGCTTGTTCATCTGCAGCCTACCCAGAAACCACCACAGGCATGTGTCATCAAGTAAGCATGCTTGGAGACGCAAATGTTACTTGGGCATACACCGTAGGTGAGGGAAACTGGAAAACTTTAGAACCTCAACGGGGTGTGTTTAACTGGACAGCGTTGGATGCGGCCGTGGAAACGGCAAAATGCGCCAAGAAAAAGATTTGGATTCAGGTTTTAACTGACGACCCTTCGGGCACTATTCCACAATGGGCACTGGATGCCGGAATGCACCAATTCCCAGAGGATTACGGGGGCTTTACCATGAGCAGACCTGTGCAGTGGGATCCCATGTACCACACCTTTTTGCAGGAAATTCTTACTGCCATGGCAGCGCGTTATGACAACAATGACGGCAATAACGACGCGATTGAAGCCGTTTTAATGATGTCCGGAGGACACTACGGAGAAATGTCTCTTCACGGAGACCGAAGCGACAGTATACGGAATGCTTATTTAAACGAGATGTCGCACTTTACGGGAATTTCCGTAGCCGATCTGGAAAAACAACAGGACCTCTCCAGAGGAACACCGTGGCCCCCGGGTATACAAAGAACCCCACCGCCAATGGACAACCCTAGGTATCTGTTTGATCAGAAATTTGTGGAGAACGTTTCTAAGCTGACCGATATGTATGCCCAAACATTTGCGAACAAGCCGGTTGTCCTGCAACTTGGAACAACCAGCATGTGGAAAAAATACAACGATTACGACTCAAGATTTGTGGCCGTGAATCCTATGTATTACTCCGCAAATAAATACGGCAGTCACGTCTGGTTTAAACAAAATGGCATGGGAAATTCAACGGACGACGGATACAACACATTCTTTTCCCGGTACAAAGGAGAAACCAGGTTCATCCGGGAAATAGGACACCTAGAGTCCATGTGCTGGGGTCTAGGCGGCTGCGCAAGAACTAGTCAGGCAGATGCCTGTACTTGGAATACTGAGACCCTTGGAAATGCTTTGGGTGCCGGAGTTTCGGCCATCTGTTTTCAAAGGCAATTTTTTACAGACACTGTCCACTATCCATGCGTCTTTAACTATCTGGATCTCCAAGGAAGGTTACGAAACAACGCCAAAGGTATACTTAATCCTCCAGCTGCCTCCTGTACCTACGATCCGAGCAAACCCGGTAATGTGGGCGAGAATAAGTGTTTTTCGTGGCAGCTTCCTGACCCAACTCCGGGACCACCTCCATCCTGCGTGTGTAAAAACGTGGTCGTCCCAGGTGTAGTGAACCCAACTTGTGAAGCAAATCCTGATGAAACTGTTAAAACAGATAATTGCGGACCATTGAAAACGCCAAAAGTAACGCGAACGGGCCCAGCAGTAGTAACCTGTGCGTGTGTGGATAAAACAGGGTGTTGGACAAACTCTTCCGGAACTGTCGTTGCTAACTTTTGTACGGCTGGAAAATTCCCTGTGGTGTCGGGAACATCACCAACATTCACCTGCAGCTGCGAGGACGCAAATACCGCACTTACAACTTTTTTTAACATTATAAACGGAATCATGATCCCCTTAACGATAATCTTGGGTATTTTTATAATCGTGCTGGCGGGCTATAAGATTCTAACCAGCCAAGGAGATCCCACAAAGCTACAAGAAGGTAAAGATAACTTGACATCTGCTATAATTGGCTTAATATTTGTGCTGATGGCTGTTTCCATCTTGAGAGTTGTTATAAAAGCTCTTATTACAGGAAACGTCGATCCGTTTAGCTAATAGTTTAAAAATTTAAGGAAAGGAAGAAATGAATCAATTAAAAGACATTTTAGTAGGAACCGTACAGGCTGCCACAGCAACCAATGTACAGAGAATAAATTTGCCGTTTAACAATTTGGCGGATGTTTTTGGATTCTTAATTAACGTGGTGTTGGGCGTTGGTATCGCCGTTACTATTGTCTTTCTTATCTTGGGCGGTATTCAATATATAACTGCTAAGGGCGATCAAAAAGCCGCCGGAGCAGCCAGAGAGGCTTTAACAAATGCTGTAATTGGATTTATTGTAGTTATTGGAGCCTT
>JBBAAW010000022.1:0-10647 GCA_041658075.1 Patescibacteria group bacterium | reverse complement strand
TACTATAGGTCGTGGGAGCCCAAATCGTCGTTGTGACGGGCTGAAGAGCTTTGTGGATAATATATGGAAAAGTTACTTACGACTCTTTTTGGAGAAAAATGTTACTTTTGCGGACTTGAAGGCAGAATTATCTGCTATGGTTGCGAGTCAAAAATAAAGCTGTGCAAAAACGGCGTGTGTATTCAGTGTCAAAAAGAAACGGTTTTAGGTTATACCCATCCGCTTTGTAAAAAAGAAAGCGTCGACAAGTTACCCAGTCAACTTTGCGCGGTTTATGAATACGGTGGAATGGTGTCGGAGATTGTTAAAAAGTCAAAATATAATCCTAAAAGCTTTGTTTTACTAAGACTATTAAGTGCTAGCGGAGCTAAGGTAGCTTCTAAATTGGGCTTTGACTTTAAGGATTTTAGCGTTGTTCCTATTCCCATCTCCAAGTCACGGGAAAAAGACCGAGGATTCAATCAAGCGGAAATTATTGCCAAGGCGGTATGTAAGGAGTTCGGTTTAACCATGAACAATTCTATTTTGACTAGAATTCGTGATACCAACAAGCAATTTGGGTTGCATAAGGACGAACGAGCACAAAATATTACGGGGGCTTTTGCGGTTAAAGGAGATGTAGCGGACGGTAAGTTTTTGCTGGTAGATGACATTTGCACCACAGGATCAACCTTAATTGCGGGCGCGTCCTCTCTTTTTTCTGCCGGGGCTAAGGATGTCCGCTGTTTTGCCTTGTCGCGCAAAATTTAGGTTGAAGTTCCTATTCTCCTCGCTCGTTCTAGCTTGGTGGGTGTCAGTACTTTTTAAAGCATTCCCAAACATACGGGTACGAATACTGTGTTTTATGTGTAGCTAGAATGCTGTTTATTATTTTTTCCCGTCGTGACACGTGGTCTAAGACGTTTTGATGAAATTGTATTTGCAAAGTGCCAATTCTATCTATAATACTTCTATCGATAATAGCTTCCAGAAGCTCGTATTCAGCACCTTCAATGTTCATTGAGCATAGATCGATATTAGAAAGTCCGTATTTTGTTAAGATTTCCGAAATATCCATAAGTTCTATTTCTTCTACTTTACTATCCTGTTGATTTCCTCGGATATACAAACTGGAGGACTCGCCGCTTTTTTGAATGTCTTTTTTCATCGTTTTGGTCCACACACCGCTTTTTAGAACCGTTACCTTGTTATTATCGTTGTATTTTTTCTCCAAAAGGTTTGCATATTCTTTGATGGGCTCGAATATGTAAATGTAGGGATTATACTTTTGTACTATCGCGTCTGAAAAAACACCTGTATATCCACCGATATCAACCACAACGCTTTTTTCGGAAATCTCGTGGTCTGTAAGGAGTTTATTTTCGCCATTGTAGATATACCAGCGTGATACTTGTTTTTTTTGAAAGTCTTTTGTGACGAATTTGTTCCAACAATAATACGGCAAAGCCAGAAAGCGTTTTAACATTGTTTTTACAGCGTGTTTCATCAGTTTATTCGTATTATATCCTAAGGATTGCGTTTGATATATAATTCTTGAAATTGCTGAATTATGTGCATAGTGACTGGTCTAAAAAAACATTTATATTCTTGTAAAACCCTGTTTTTGATCAGGTGCTGGTTTGTTGGTTACTACAGATATCTGGAGCTTTTATTATGGAAGATTTCTGGTCGTTATTCTAGTCCGCCCCTACTTTACAAAAGATCTGTTATTGAAAGCTACACAAAGGTTTATAACACGGGGGTTCTGGTAGAAACTGGTACTTACTACGGTGATATGGTCAAAGCCTTAAAGAACAAATTCGATAAAGTATATAGTATAGAACTTGATGCTGGCTTGAACTCCAGAGCAAAATGGCGGTTTTTGACTGACTCGGGCGTTCATCTTGTTAAAGGCGACAGCGGGGAATCGTTATTTAGTATTATCGGTGACTTGAAAGAACCCTGTATATTTTGGCTAGATGCTCATTATAGCGGGGGTCTTACAGCAAGAGGCGTCACGGATTCTCCAGTCTTAAAAGAGCTGGGACAAATCTCAAAATCAAAGTTTAAGAATGTAATATTGATAGACGATGCGAGACATTTTGGTTTTCTTCCTTCCTATCCGGATCTCGATGAATTAAAGAACTTTGTTTCCAAACACATGGAGTTTTCCGAATTTTCTGTTAAGGACGACATTATAAGGATCTTGCCGTGAGAGGATTGGTATCGGTAGTAATCCCTGTATATAACGCCTCTCATTTCTTAGAGGATGCTTTCGACAGCGTTATTAACCAAACATATAGAAATATTGAAATAATTGCCGTGGACGATTGTTCCTACGATGGGTCGGAATCTATTCTTAAGGAATATGTAAAAAAAGGAAAGATTAAGCTCATCGTAAACAAATCTAATCTTGGCGATGCTGCATCCCGTAACCGCGGTTTATTAGAAATTACCGGGGAGTACTATGCCCCTATGGATGCTGATGACATCTGTTTACCGGGCAGGATACTAAAGGAAGTTGAATTTCTACAGAACCATAAAGAGTGCGTTCTAGTGGGCGGACAAGCAGTTTACATAGACGAACATTCAAAATACCTGGGTACATCTAATTACCCCACAAAAATAAGCAACATAGCCACGCATGTTTGGAGGAGAAATCCCGTTGCTCACTCATCGGTACTTACACGAAGCGATTTAGTTAAAAGAGTTGGTACGTATAGCGGCGAGCTTAGAACATGTTCGGATTACGATTTATGGTTAAGATTAATAAAATACGGCTATTTGGCTAACCTCGGGGAAGTAGTAATTAAATATCGACTTCACCCCAATCAAATGTCCCAGTATGATTACAGCCATCTTTTAAGAACAACAACGTTACTTCAAAATAAATACAAGCATCTGTATAACCACAAAGCGAACTTAGTCGATAAAATTTACTCAACCATTTATTGGATTTTGTTAAAGATTCCCAGTAAAACATCTAACCGAATTGTAAATTATTTTAGAAGCCTTTCCAGATTTATTGGCGGTTTAGGTAAAGGTACACATGATTAAAGTAATTTTAAAAGGTGGTTTGGGAAATCAGATGTTTCAATACGCTTGTGGTAAAAGTTTGTCTCTTGCAACCGAACAAGAGCTGATTCTTGATACCACCTTTTTAAAGAGTCGACTTCCATTATCGGGTTTTACTTATAGAGACTACGAGCTGAATATCTTTAATGTGCACGAACGCATGGCCAGTTTTTCTAAAAGCGTCTTTGTTAGTAAGTATTTAAGCTACCCTGCATTTAGGTTAATAAAGAAACTTTGGGGATCTGGCTATGTGCTAGAGTCTTTTGAAAAGCAATATATTTATTTTCCCGAACTTTTTAGTATCAGTAGGGACAATTTGATTATAGAGGGATATTGGACTAGCTATAAATATTTTAAGGCGCACGAAAAAGAGGTAAGGGAAATATTTGACACCGCGAAACTGTACGACGAAAAATATTCCGATATTGAGGGTGAAATAGCAGGTTCTAATGCAGTATCCATAAATATTAGAAGGGGGGACTATTTAAATAAAGTTAATGCCAATTTTTTTACATATCTGGGTGAAGCGTACTATAAATCTGCCATCGACATTATTAGAAAGAAGGTGGAGAATCCAAAGTTTTTCGTTTTTTCTTACGACGACCCTGAATGGATTAAGAATGTTTTGGAATTTAAAAATGACGAATTAACAATCGTTGATAACAAATATATTGGTGAGAGGTTCAAAACATACTTGAGATTAATGTCGTTGTGTAAACATAATATAATAAGCAACAGCACCTTTGCCTTCTGGGGAGCTTGGTTAAATAATAACCTTAATAAATGTGTGGTTTGTCCTACAAGTTGGGTTAAGGGAAAAACGTTCGATATTCCGCGAGGTTGGGATTCCATAAGAAATGAATAAAAATAGCAAAATTTTGATTATTATACCGGCCCATAATGAGCAGGAAAATATTGCGGGGGTTGTTGATGAGTTAAAAAGGGCGGGGTTTGAGGAGATTTTAGTAGTTGATGACGGAAGCGGCGATGGGACGAGGGATGTGGCCTCGAGAATGGGGGTTAAAGTAATCACACATTCTGTAAACATGGGGTTAGGAACAGGGCTAAGATCGGGATTTGAGTTTGCAATTGCACAGAATTGTGAATATGCAATAACTTTTGACGGCGATGGGCAAATGCGGGCGGAAGATGCGATAAAAGTATTTGAGGAGGCTCAAAAAGGTTACGATTTCGTTTACGGACGCAGAAACTTTACTGTTCGGGGAGTTCCAAAAATAAGAAAATATACAAACCTATTGGCGGATACTCTAACAGCATTTTTATCCGGCAAGTTTGTTTGGGATACGCAGTCTGGGCTACGATGTATAAAAGTGGACTTATTAAGAAAATTTAACCTAAAATCCCGTGGATATTCGGTTTCTTCAGAGCTTGTCATAGAGTCGATAAAAAACGGCATTATACCAAAATCTGTTAAAATAGACGCCATATACACTATAGAGTCGCTCAAAAAAGGCCAAAAAATTTCTAATTCTTTTAGAGTAGTAAAGGAGCTTCTGGGTTGATATGTCGTTGTTTCAAATAATTACACTTCCAGTACTTTTGTGGTTTGGTTACAGGCAGTTTGCCAAGTTTAAAGGCGCGCCAGCGATAAAAGTGCTATATCAATTGCGCTGGTTTTTTATAACCCTTCTGGCCGTGCTTTTTGTGGGCGCGCCGGAGATTTCTTCAGCAGTGGCGCAGAAGTTGGGAATCGGTCGCGGTGTTGATGTGGTAATATATTTTGCGTTAATATGGCTGTTGTACCAAAATTACAGCCAGTCGCAGGAAATAGAAAAGTTGTACGCCAAATTAGATAAGCTGGTACGCCAAATTGCCCTTAAAGGATTAGATGAAGAAAAAGCTAACGGAGATAGTCAACAGCATAAAAAGCAACCGTAAACAGTGCGTTTTTCTAACCGCGCTTTTAATTTTTTATCTTATCTATTTCTGTAGCCGTACTTTACAGGTTCCAGATTTTATTATAGGCTGGTTTGGCGGACTTTACTTTGGTTTTTGCGCACTCTTTCACCCTGCTTTTTCTGCTTTCTTGAGAAAAAACGTCAAAAAAATCATCATTGCTACTGCAGCCATGTATTTGATTTACTCCTTTTTTTATTACCGCACCAATTCCTGGGATGGAGGTGCTTTGTACTACAGAAGTGCTTATTTGGTTAAGGAAAAGCTACACTCCGATGTTTTACAGGGCGCGCTCAATCCGTATCTTAGTGAATTAATTTTGGGAATAGTAGGGAGATTCTTGGGCGACAACTTTATGTTTTTTATGTTTGGTTTGACGTCGCTTTCCGTTCTTTATATCGCTTATTTACTTTACAAGCGACTTGGGTTTAACAGTTTTGTTACCAAATGCTCGCTTTTAATTTTAGCTTCTTCGTCAACCTATATTATGCTTTCGATCCACGAATTTAAGGTGGAACTCTTTTTGCTCTTCTTTAGCAATTTATTCTTGCTAACGCTCATCAAGATTATTGAGAAACCCTGCTACCGATGGTTTATCCTGCTAGGGCTTTTTGCTTCGCTTAGTTTTTTGGTAAAAATTTCCGTTTTGCCCCTTATCTTATTTGCCCCTGTTTTAGTTTTGTCGGCGCTAGTTTTACGCAAGGAATTGCATTTGGGTCACGCCGTTAAATATTTTGGACTGTTTATTCTATCGCTCTTACTGCCCATCTTTATGTGGACTTTATATACACCAACCCAACTCCCAATTATTGGTAATGTGGATTTGCTGAATAGAAAAAGTCATACAAATTTTGTTGACTTGGAAAGAAAACCGCAACTACTCGCGGAATGTAGCAACCAAAGCACGCAACGGGATCAATCCGGCTGGATCTATTTTAAAAACGAACTTTGGATTTTGATCCAGCCTTTTCAATTTCTTTTTCTTGTAGGGTTAAATAAGACGCAATTTGTTTTTCATACGGGAAACCCGGGTCCGTACATTTATTTTGGAATTTGGCTTTTGCCTTTTGTGTCGCTCATTTTTTACAGGAACAAAGACCTTAAAAAGTTTTTGGTTTATGCCTCCACAATTCCGTTTATTATTATAATTTATTACATGTCAAAAAGCGTTTTTTGGTACTTTTTCCCCGTCTACCCCCTGCTCGCCACGGTTATTCCTGTTTTGGCGGAGCGATATATTAAAACGGGATACGCCACGAGTGTTTTTAAGGTTACACTTTTATCTTTAGTTTTTACCCACGCTCTTTGGGGTTTTGGAACCATGGCGACTCTTGCCAATACTGTTCAAAACTTGAGAGATAGTAATCCGGTAATTTACGATTTAAGTAAACAGGCGCAGAACCTGCCTGGCGACTCGTATATTTTAGACGCGGCGCAACATCAGTTTATTGTGTTTCTACCTTTTATGAGTAATTACGACACGAGAATTGTGCGAAGCGATTTTTATTTTGCCGGTTCAGGAAAAAGTATTGACGAAATGAGGCAAGAACTACTCGACAAAAACATTAGATATATTATTGCCAGAAAACGCACCCTGTTTGATAGCTGGTACGCGGGTTGTCCGTTACGAAATAACGAAATTTTGTTCCAATTTTTAGAAAAACACACTAAGCAAATTTACGACTCTGTTTATGTAGGAGAGATCTACGAGATAATTTGACCCCGTCATTCCGTAGTAGAATTACGCACAGAAGTAAATAAAGTATTCCGTAATAGTTTGATATTTTGGCCGACTCGGTACCTATTCCTAAGAGAAGTAGTCCAACGAGCCCCCAAGTTGCTAGCAGTTTTTTCTCCAAGGCGTACCTGTTTATTAATATCGCAATCCCGATAGCCATAAGACTCAAGTCCTGGGAAAGTGTGTGGTAAGCGGAGAGGACGGTGATGATTATAACAACAGGAAACAGCTCAAGCGCGGTTTTTTTGGAGTTGACTAGTTTATGAATTTTAAAAAGTCCCCAAAGGTAAAAGATTGCGCCAACAATAAGAGGCGGAATTTTGCTGTCGACCAAAAATCTAGAGAATCCGTAGGTAATTTGCTGAACGGAATACATTTCAAACCAGCGATTTCCATAACTTGGATTGTCGGTGATATCAAGAAACTTTGGGTAGTCTACGAAAAGTGTATGGGGTCCAGTGATCGACACATTTACAATTAAAAGCAGAAGGATCGATGCAAGAAAAGCTTTAAAAAAAGTGACGCTTTTTTCTGTCAAGAGAAAAATGAAAGGGGTAATAATTAAATATTGCGGTTTTATTATATAAAAAGCGCACAACACCCCAGCCAGAGCGTAATTCTTTTTGGTGAGCGACACATAAAGAAGCGAAGTCACAAGAAAAAGTAGGGCGGTGGGTTGAATTTGCCAAACGCATACCCATACAAACCACGAGGAGAAAACGGCAAGAAACGCCAGTTTCTTGTTTTGAATGGCTTTTCCGATCACTAAAATGCCAGTTAATATCAGAAGAAAATTTATCAATGTAGCAACAGGCGCCCGAATGCTATGTGGGAGCAGGAGGTATGGTATGTAAATTAATGCAGTGGTTGGAGGAGCAAGAAATGGTGCAATATACTCGTTTTCGCGTTGTGGATATCTATCTTTTAGAAACATGTCGACATAAGTAGTTTGTAGCCTCAAGTCGTATAGATTTTGACCTTGTCCGTCCAAAACCATTTTTGCCCCAAAGGAGTAGGCTATGAAATCTCCAGAATTAAAAAACCTTGTATCTGTTGCAATTTTAAATGACGCCAAAATGTTTGCTGCTACAAAGATTCCCAGTACAATATAAATTCGTTTGGGTGCGAAGAGCTTTGAAATAAAAGGCGACATATAAGGTATAATATCAGAGTCCCGCCCGGAGAGATGCGCCAACATAGCTCAGTGGTTAGAGCGGGCGTTTCATAAGCGCTAGGTCGCAGGTCCAATTCCTGCTGTTGGCACCAAAGTCAAAAAAGTTAAAGATATGGACGACAAAAAGAAAACTACAAAATTAGTGTTACCACAGATTGCCAAGCTTCCAAAAGTTGCTCCTAAGGCACCACAAAGCCTTTTTACCAACATTTTCTTTTGGATGCTACTGGCTCTTGGTTTTTATTTGGTAGCAAATTCATTTATGGCTACTAATCAGGAAAAGCCAGAAAAGCCTATCACAGAGGTCTTAAAATTAGTGGGGGAGGAAAAAATCCAAGATGTTTCAGTGTCGGGTGATAAACTAGAGATTTTGCTTAAAGACGGCACGCAGTTTGTGTCAAAAAAAGAAACCGGTTTGAGTTTTGACGAGCTTCTAAAAAATAACGGACTTTCCGTGTCAAAAATTGCCGGAAAAGTCATGGTGGTAACTCCGATTTCCTGGGAACAAATTTTAAGTACCGGAATTTCCGTGCTTTTTCCCATAATTTTGCTGGTGTTTTTGTTTAGACAATTTAGGACGGCAGGGGGCGGTGATATGCTTTCTTTTGGACGCGCACGCGCAAAACTTTTTAATAAAGAAACTTCTGTGAAAACTACTTTTAGTGATGTAGCGGGCAACAAAGAGGCCAAGCAGGAACTGGTGGAGATTGTGGACTTTTTAAAAAATCCCGACAAATATTACAAGTTGGGTGCCAGAATTCCCAAAGGGGTTTTGTTGGTTGGACCTTCTGGAGTGGGAAAAACCTTATTGGCAAAGGCGGTGGCGGGTGAGGCGGATGTGCCGTTTTTTAGTGCGTCGGGGAGCGAGTTTATGGAGATGTTAGTTGGCGTTGGTTCCGCCCGTGTGCGCGATCTTTTTGCTAGGGCGCGTGCTTCTCAACCATCGTTAATTTTTATTGACGAAATTGATGCCATAGGACGACAAAGGGGGATGGGTTTTTCGGGAGGACATGATGAACGCGAGCAAACTTTAAATCAAATTTTGGCGGAGATGGACGGATTTGATCCCCGCACGAACGTTTTAGTACTGGGAGCTACAAATCGGGGCGACATGTTGGATCCGGCTTTAATACGCGCCGGAAGATTTGACAGGCGCATTGTGGTTCCGTTGCCGGATTTAGCCGACAGGAAAGAAATTATAAATTTGTATACCAAAAACAAACCCATGGTTCCCGATTTTAACGCGGAAAAACTGGCCAAAAAAACTGTGGGTTTTAGCGGTGCCGACATTGAAAACATGATGAACGAAGCAGCAATTTTAGCGGCTAGAGCAGAAAAAACCGATATCAGCAATAAAGATTTGGATGAAGCGTCGCTTAAAGTAACCATGGGCTCAGAAAGAAAAACTATGCAAACGGAGACCGAACGCAAAACTACGGCTTTTCATGAGGCGGGTCACGCTTTGGTAGCAACTTTTAGCAAGGATATGGATCCGGTGCAGAGAATTTCTATTGTGGCGCGTGGCGCCTCTTTGGGTCACACCAGCTTGCCACCGGATAGAGATCGGTATGGGGAAACCAAAACGCGCCTTCTTTCCTTTATTGCTACTATGCTGGGAGGTCGTGCTGCGGAAGAAATTATGTTTGACGATGTTACCACCGGAGCGTCGGATGATCTTGATAAAGCCACAAAACTGGCTAGGGAAATGGTAACGCAGTATGGGATGAGTTCGCTTGGTTTGGTGTCGTATGGTGCAAAGTCCATGTTTGGAATTTGGAAAAATCCTTTTGAAGATGAGGCAAAATATAGTCAGGAAATAATGTCAAAAATTGATACGGAAGTTAAAAAAATTGTGGACGAATGTTTTGAGTTGTCTAAAAAAACCCTAAGCGCTCACAAAGAACAACTAGAGGCGGTGGCAAATAAACTTTTGGAAGTGGAAACTTTAGATGGCGACGAATTTAGAACGCTTTTATGAGGAAGTTTCTACTAATCGACCTTTTTAATTTGATGCACAGGGCGTACCATGCCCTACCCAAAGAATTTTCCGATAAAGACGGTAATCCCACGAATGCTATTTATGGTGTGTCGTCGATGTTGATAAATGTTTTGCAACAAGTGTCGCCCGATTACGTTTGCGCAGTTTTGGATACGGAAAAACCCACTTTTAGACACGTGGATTTTACGGGGTATAAGGCTCACCGTCGACCAACAGAAGATATGCTTTCCGTACAAATCCCCAAAATTAAGGAAATTGTGGAAGCGTTTGGGATAAAAATGGTATCGTCGCCGGGTTACGAGGCGGACGATTTGGTGGGGACTCTGGCGGTAAAAAATCAGGATTGTTGCCAAATGATTTTGCTTTCTAATGATCGCGATCTTTGGCAATTAGTGAGTCCGAATATTGTAGTTATGCTCCCGTCTACTAGAGGTGACAAAATTGAATGGATCGGGGAGAAAGAAGTTGTTGCCCGACTTGGGGTTACGTCTGCGCAAGTGCCGGATTACAAGGGTCTTGTGGGGGATCCCAGTGATAATATTCCCGGTGTTTACGGGATTGGTGGAAAAAGTGCAGGTAAATTGATGGCGGATTTTGGTTCGGTGGAGGAGATTTATAAAAATATCGATAAGGTTACTCCGGAATCCTTGAGAAAAAAGTTAATCGACGGGTACGAGCAGGCGATTATGAGTAAAAAGCTGGCTACTTTGGACTTAAATACCCCTGTAGAATTTTCCCGTGAGGATTCTCGTTACGAGAAAATGC
>JBBAAW010000021.1:0-10999 GCA_041658075.1 Patescibacteria group bacterium | reverse complement strand
CGTTCCGGTTAAGATTCCTCAAGTGGGGGTGGATACATCAGTGGGAGGATATTCTTTTCGACTCCTTGGAGGTCGGTTAAATATAGATTTCCGTGATATTAAAAGAGGTTTGGATTTGCAGGGTGGAGTCAAGCTGGTTCTTAAAGCTGATATGTCAAAGTTGGGGGATGCAGATAAGAACAAGGCTCTAGAGTCAATAAGAGAAATTATCTCAAGGAGAGTTGATTATTTAGGAGTTGCCGAGCCAAAAATTAACACAGTAAAAGTTGGTGACGAGTATAGGATTGAGGTGGAAATTCCCGGAATTGATGATGTAAAAATGGCGGTGGACGCCATTGGACAAACGGCGCAGTTAAGGTTTAAAACCTTGCCCAAGGAGTTGGAATGGACACAGGAAAAGTTTCTTGAGTATTTCCAAAAACCGGAAGTTTGGGTGGATAGCGGTATAACAGGAGCGGATTTGCGGGGAGCGGAGGTAGTTTTCTCTCAAGGGACGGCATTAAAAGACAAGACCTCACCTCAAATTGAGCTTAGATTTACTCCGGAAGGAAGAAAGAAGTTTAGCGACTTGGCCAAGGAAAATGTTGGTAGACCTGTAGCCTTGTTTTTAGATGAAAGTCAGTTTCCTATTTCTATGCCTGTTATTAGCCAAGATTTGGCTAACGGACTTACCGGAGATCCGGTAATAAATGGATCTTTCGATATGAAAAGCGCACGTGCTTTGAGTTTGCAGATTCGCGCGGGTGCTTTGCCGGTGCCTATTTCGGTTTTAGAGCAAAAAACTGTGGGGGCAACACTTGGTAACGAGTCGGTGCAAAAGAGTCTAAAAGCGGGAGCTATTGGGCTTGGTGCGGTTATGGTGTTTATGATTGTTTTATACGGCGGACTTGGTTTAATTGCTAACTTTGGACTCCTGCTTTATACGGCCCTGGTGCTTTCGGTTTTTAAAATTGTGCCGGTAACTTTAACTCTACCTGGAATCGCCGGGTTTATTTTATCCATTGGTATGGCCGTTGACGCTAGTATTTTAGCTTTTGAGCGTATTCGAGAGGAAATTAAATGGGGTAAACCTCGTGGGGTGGCGTTAAAACTAGGTTTTGAAAGATCGTGGAATTCTATTAGAGACTCCAATATATCGTCTTTGATTACGGCAGGTGTTTTGTTTTATTTTGGGTCTGGAATGGTGCGCGGTTTTGCATTGACTTTGGCGATTGGTATTGGCGTTTCGCTTTTTACCAATATTCTTGTGGTGAGAACAGTAATAAGGACTTTAGGGAAATTTTAACGATTGCTGTCGCTGCGAGGCGTAGCCGAAGCAAATATGTCAAAGAAGAAGAAGAAAATAAATATAGATATAGATATAAAAAGCAGTACAACTCTTGAAAAACCTGTAGTTAAGACTGCAGAAGAGAAGAGTAACGGCGATGGTGTTAGCCGGGATTTAATGAAGTTCAAATTTTGGTATTTAGCATTTTCTGCCCTTATTATAATTCCCGGGCTGATATCTCTGAGTGTGTTTGGATTTAAGACCTCCATAGATTTTACAGGTGGGTCCGTTCTTAAATTTAGTCGACAAGATGGGACTTGGGATAAAAACAGCGTTGAGCAAGTTTTTAAGGACAGAGGCGTGGAAGTTGCATCGATAACTTTAGAGGACGGTGGAAAAAGCGCCAGCATAAGAACCAAGCCTATTGATGCCAATAAAAATGAGGAAATAAAAACATCGATTGCATTATCCCCGTCAATACAACAAACCTCTTTTGAAACCGTAGGACCATCCATTGGCGCGGAAACCGTTAAGAAAAGCTTGGTGGCTTTGGTTATAGCCTGTGTGGGTATTGTACTTTACATTGCCTATGCTTTTAGAAATGTACCCAAACCTTTTTCCAGCCTGCGTTTTGGGATTAGTGCTATTTTAGCTATGATCCACGACGCTCTAGTGGTTTTGGGTGTTTTTGCCATTCTAGGTCATTTTAAAGGTGTGGAGATTGATCCTATGTTTATAACTGCTTTATTAACCATTATTGGATTTTCCGTGCACGACACTATTGTAGTTTTTGATCGCGTTCGCGAAAATTTAGGTAGGTTTAAAGGTAAAAGTATTGAATGGATTGCCAACTACTCGATATTAGAAACTATGCGTCGCTCCATTGCGACCTCTGTTACTGTGGCTATTACATTAACTGCGCTTTTTGTTTTTGGTGGAGCCAGCATTAAATGGTTTGTTTTTGCTTTGTTAATTGGGGTAATTTCCGGAACCTATTCTTCTATCTTTAATGCAACCCCTATTTTGGTAATTTGGGAAGATTTCTTAGGTCGACACAACAGGAAGTGAGTTTCTTCAAAAGTGTTAAACTTGTCGCATGAAAAAATGGGTAGTTAAAGGGTCGTACGGAGTGAACAAATCTCAGAGTGACGCTAGCGGTATTGTTTCTGCGCTTTTGCAGAATCGGGGAATTGGGGATGATGAGAAGGAAGAGTTTTTAAATCCCCAATCAATTGCGGAGTATCTTAAAAAAATGCCTGCCGACTTCAAAGAATCGCTCAAAAAAGCCCGCGAGGAAATTTTAAACACCATTAAACAAAAGCAACCGATTATTATTCACGGCGATTACGATGCAGATGGGATCTGTGCCACCGCCATTTTATACAAAACCCTTACGCAGACCTTGGAGTACAACAAAGTAGCGTATTTTATTCCCAACAGGTTCGATCAAGGCTACGGGTTGTCCATGGAGTCGGTGGGGGAAATGATAAAACTTACAAAAGAGCGTTTTGGGGTATCTGGGGGACTCGTAGTAACAGTGGACTGTGGGATTACTGCTGAGGACGCCGTTGTGCAGCTTGCGCATGAGCAAGGCTTTAAGCTACTTATTACCGATCACCATAGAAAAAAGGAAAGTGACCCGCGGGTGGAAGTTATTCTTTGGACTGACTCGATGGTTGGTGCGGGTATCGCTTTAGTTTTGGCGGTCATCTTGGGTTTAAGTGAAGATCGGTTGATAAGTTTGGCCGGAATTGCTACGGTTACCGATTTGGCGTCGCTAAAGGGATTCAATAGAGTACTTGTTAAGAAGTCGTTGGAGATTTTGAATAGTAACCCGCCTCAAGGAATTAAAAGTCTGATAACAGTTTCTGGTCGTAATAATGGTGAAATTTCTGTGTATGACTTAGGGTACGTTATTGGTCCACGTTTAAATGCTTCCGGTCGTTTAGATTCCGCGTACGACTCTTTAAAATTATTGTTAGAAGATAACGAAGCCGACATAGTCAAAATTGCCCAAAAACTTAACGCGGTAAATATTGAGCGACAAGAGATGACGCAAAAGATGTATGAGTTGGCAGAAAGTTTAGAGATTTCGCATTTGGATAAAGTTATTGTGGTTGCCTCGTCGGAGTTTCACGAAGGGGTAATTGGTTTAGTGGCGGGCAAACTTGCTCAAAAATATTATAAACCGGTTATTGTGATAAGTATAAATGGTGAGATGGCAAAGGGTTCAGCGCGTTCGGTGTTGGGTGTAAATATTATTGAAATGTTGCGCCATTTTGAGGATCGGTTTACAGGGCTTGGTGGACACCCCATGGCGGCGGGTTTTTCCATCAAAAAAGAAAATTTGGAGCAATTTACCACCGATTTTATAAAATACACGCAGGAGGCAATATCAGAGGAATTATTAGTCCCACAATTAAATATCGATCTGGAAATTCCTCTGTCGTTAATAAATGCCAACTTATTCAAGGAGATCAATAAACTGAAGCCTTATGGAATTGGAAATCCCGAGCCCTTGTTTCTATCGAGAAATGTAGGTGTTGCGAGTTCTGATTTTGTAGGAAAGGGTGACTCTCATCTATCACTTAAGCTTTTTGATAGGCAAAACATGTATAAAGCGATTTTGTTTGACGCTAAAAACTTGGGAGTTTTGGGTTTTGACTTGGGTACTAAAATCGACATCGTCTACACTGCGTCATCAAAAGAGTTTAATGGCAAACCCTCACTGGACATTATAATCAAGGACTATGCCTCGTCAACACCGTCAACCCTGTACCCATCGTCATCCTGATTTCAATAGGGTTTAGGCGTAAAACCCGGCGAGTTTAAAGTTTTTACCTTTCCCCCGTCCTGTGTTATTGCCATAAGTCCAAGATCTTCGGCCTTATGTTTAAGAGAGGATGGAAAAGCCATGCCTGCAATACCGCCATAAACTTTGTAATTAGCGTATTCGGGAAGCGACGCTCTAAAATACGGTAATTTCTTAGTGGCAAAGTTTAAAATATCGTTTGGGTGGGGTTTATGTTTTACCTCCAGAACCGCTACGCTGTTGCCGTTTTTTAGTACCAGATCCCATTCCTTGTCATCAACAAAACCGGTAAGATTTCTTGCCACGCCATCATACTTTATGCCGTTTAGGCTTTTTTTGCGTCTTAAGCTGGAATAAAAATATTCTTCTGCTACATCTCCAAGATTATTGCCTATTCCGCCTACTGTTTCAGAAACCTTATCGACATGTTTGCCTGTCTCATTAATGCTCTCGAGAATGCTATCCATTAAAACATTAAGTTCTTTTAAACTTCTCGGACTTTTTTGATTTTTTCCATGCACCCTTAATATCAAAAAGAAATATTATTGTCAATATGACAATTCATGTTGGTAGGATATTTGTATATGGTTCGGGACTCCAAAGACATAGTCGCACAAAAAGATAAAAGTGATAAAATGATTGGCATGCAGAGAACCTACATAAAAGACCTAAAAGAAAAAATCGGTCAGGAAGTTAGAATAGACGGATTTGTGCAAACGCGTCGTGACCAGGGCGGAATTAAGTTTGTGGTTCTGCGCGATGTTACGGGAACGGTGCAATGTGTGGTGTTGAAGCAATCAGGAGAGGTTTTTGAGCAGGTGGGAGCGCTTTCTTTGGAGTCGGTAGCAGAAGTTTTTGGACTTGTTAAGGAGCAAAAGCAAGCGCCGGGCGGTTTTGAGGTGGAAATTAAGTCGCTTAAGGTTTTATCCCGGGCGGAGCCTTTACCGATTCCCGTAATAGAAGAAAAAGGTGGTAATGAAGTTGATTCCAGTTTGCGGTTTGACTTTCGATGGATTGATCTTAGAAAGCCGGAAAAGCTTAAGATTTTTAAGGTTTGGACGGCTTTAGAAAAAGGTTTTAGAAAATATTTTGACGAGAACGGGTATATTCAAATCTATGCGCCATCGATGATGAATGCGGCCAGCGAGGGTGGTTCCGAGGTTTTTGAAATTAAGTATTTCGACAGAAAAGCTTATTTAGCCCAATCACCCCAGTTTTATAAGCAGTTGGCGCAATCCGCAGGATTTGAAAAAGTTTTTATGGTGGGACCTGTTTATCGCGCGGAACCATCTTTTACTACTCGTCACATGACGGAATTTACGGGCTGGGATTTTGAAATGTCTTTTATCGATTCTTATGAAGATGTTATGCGAGAGGAAGAAAATATGCTGGTAGAGGGGTTTAAAGTTGTTAAAGAGGAAGTTTTGTCCGACTTGGAGATTCCCACAATTCCTTTTCCTAGAATAACCATGAAAGAGGCCAAAGTTAAACTTAAAAAAATTGGAATACCCAGCGAGAAGGATGGCGATTTTTCCTCTGAGGAGGAGCGTGAGTTCGGAAGAATTATGAAAGAGGAAACAGGCCATGACTTTGTGTTTGTTACAGAGTATGGTTCTGCATGTAGGGCTTTTTATCATATGCGACCAGAAAACGACCAGAGTGTAACTAAGAGCTACGATCTTATGTATAAGGGCTTAGAAATTACCACTGGCGCTCAGAGAGAGCATCGCTTGGATATCTTAAAGAAACAGGCGGCTGAAAGAGGCATCCCTACAGAGGCTTTAGAGGGGTACTTTAGCTATTTTAAATACGGTTGTCCTCCCCACGGTGGCGCGGGGATAGGTCCGGGTAGAATTGTTATGAAAATCTTGGATCTGGAAAGTGTAAAAGACGCCACCTTTTTGCCGCGGGATGTGAAGAGACTTACACCATAAATGTTAAAATAATCCTCAAGTATATGAAAATTGGTATTGTAAGAACTTCTTTAGTTTATATTCTAATTGTCGTAGCAAAGTTTTTGGCTTTTCTGGAGTCAAAAGTTTTTGATGCGGTTTTAAGAATTGGGGTAGCACTAGGTCTTGTATATGTTTTAGCGCTAAACGGGTCACGCATCGAAGCTTTTTATACGCAAGTACGCAATGACGCCAAGGTTCTCATTTGGTATAAAACTCTCCCCACCGATTACTTTACCAAGCTGAATCAAGAATCCAAAGTTGCTCTAGCCAGGTATCAGGAGTCGCTTAAACTCAAACCACCCAAAAGAATCGCGTTGATAGAGTTTCCTGCCATTTCTGCGAGGTCATACATTATAGTAGATAGAGCAAGCAACACTGTTTTAAGTTCCAAAGACGCAAGTTTGGCCCTTCCTCCCGCCTCTACGGCAAAATTGGCTACCGCACTAGCATCGCTAAAAATTTATAAACTGGACGAGGAAGTTACAGTTCCGCAGTTTTGCACGCAGGTTGACGGTACAAAAGCCGAGTTTTTGCAGGGTCAAAAATTTTTGGTGGGAGATTTAATAAAAGCACTACTTGTATATTCAGCGGGCGACGCTGGGTGTACCCTTTCCATTGGTAAAACTTCTTACGCTGATTTTATTGTTTTAATGAACCAGGTTGCTAAAGAAAACGATTTAAAAAACACCAAATTTACTAATCCCATTGGATTGGACGACGTAGATGGGGAGAATTTATCTTCCGCGGAGGATTTGGCTAAATTAGGCAATGTAGCGGTGAAAAATGAATTTATAAAGGAGGTTGTGAGGATTAAGGAATTCGATATGATAAGTATTGACGGCTCTTTTTCTAAAAAGCTTGCAACTACCAACAAGCTGTTGACGGACATATCGGAAACTGTAGGTATTAAGACTGGTACAACCACAGGAGCTGGAGAAGTTTTAATTTACGAATATGTAAAAGATAAAGTTGATTTGATAGTTGTGGTGATCGGCTCAAAAGATCGCTTTGCCGACACCCGTTCGGTGTTAGATTGGGCTTTACAGTCATTCACTTGGGATTAGTTGTGGCGTCCTCAACGGGTAAAATGTAGTCACCGGAGATGGCGGGGTAATAAGCGGTAATTTGACCGGCGCCTCCCCCCACAGTCGTGTAATTTCCCTCAAAAACATAAATAGGCTGTAAGTACTTTTGCAGTTTTGGGGTGTCGTAATAAGCTAGATAGATGCTGTTAATTAAAATTTTATCTACTCTAATTGGCACATAAGGTTCAAAAGGATTTCCATCGCGCCCCATGATTCCGGCTACAACGCCTTTATTTTGCGAAACTTCCTGCCACGCCATGGAAACCGGAATTATTGGGTAAGTAGCGTTCTGGTCCTTTTCTTTGTCGACCAACTCCCACTGATAAGCCTCTACTTTAGGAAAAATTAGCTGTTTGTACTTAGTATCTTTAGGAATTCCTACCCACACATGCAAAAGCCCTTTGTAGGGATCGGGACCGTAAATAGGAAAGCTTTTAAAGCGCCTAAAAAAGTCCACTCGAGCAATTTGCGTTTCGTAGTCAAAGTTTATGGCGTGAATTTCCCCTCCCACATATTTGCCCAAATACACTTTAGATGATCCAGTGTAATACATATCAGAAAAGCGGTTGGCGGTAATAAGCATATTTCTAGCTTGATCTACAGCAGTTTCTTGCGTTAGTTTCCCAGTAACGTAAAAGTCAGTTTTGCCAAAAAGCGGAAGATCCAGCCTGATTTCCTTAGTTTTAACATTTATATCCAATTGACCATTAAAAATCGAATCCACCCAAGTATAAACAGGGTCAGTTGTTTGATTCTTAAAGCTGTCGTCGTAATAGCCTAAAATTGCTCCTGTCCTCTGCGCATTTTTGCCTGCTTCATAAGAAAAAAGAGGCTGACGGAGGCGGAACACAGGCATTTTATTTGGAAAGTCGGTGGGAAGCCGACCGTTTTTAGTGTTTAAAATGTATTGAGGGTCTGAATTAGTGATTTTTTTATACTGAAATTCCGGCGCATCTAGTTTTCCGTAGAGGGCAGTGGGTAAATTTTTTGGAGGATTTATTTTAAAGATAATCATTTTAATGGGCGTAATTAAAATTAACACGGATACATAAATTACACCGATTGCTAAAATGCCAAAAACGATCTTTTTAAAAATGGCAGAGGCCTGAACCAAATTCACAAGTTCATTATATCAACAAATTGCGGGGTGGTGTAAAATGCTCTTATGGTCAAAAAGCCTTTTGTGGTCAAAACGAGAATCGCGCCAAGTCCCACGGGAGATTTTCATATAGGGCAAATGAGAACGGTTTTGTACAACTACGCTTATGCTAAAAAAATGGGCGGAGTTTTTTTGTTACGAATCGAAGATACTGACAGAACAAGATATGTGCTGGGGGTGGAAGATCGGATAATGGATACAATTATGGATTTTGGTTTGCCTTGGGATGAGGGTGTGCGCGTTGGCGGGGAGTACGGACCTTATACCCAGTCGCAAAGACTTGATATTTATAAAAAATACGCTTTAGAGCTTGTGGAAAAGGGCTTTGCTTATTACTGTTTTTGTTCCAAGGAGAGAATTGATGAGTTAAGAAAAGCCCAGCAGGAGGTGCACATGCCCACCACAAAGTACGATAAACGCTGCTTAACCTTGTCGGAGGAGCAGGTTACAAAGAACCTTGCCCAAGGTGTCCCCTATGTTATTAGACTTAATGTTCCTAAAGACCAGGTTATTAAGTTTAGAGACGAGATTATAGGCGACTTGGAATTTCCCTCCAGAGACCTTGATGATCAGGTGTTACTAAAGTCCGACGGCTTTCCTACTTACCATTTGGCGGTGGTTGTTGACGATTATTTAATGAAAGTGACGCACATTCTTAGAGGTGTGGATTGGCTTCCCTCAACACCCAAGCATGTACTTTTGTATAAAGCTTTTGGTTGGGATTTACCGATTTTTGCTCATTTACCAAACTTAAAAGAGGTTGACGAAAGAAAAAAAATGTCAAAAAGACGGGGTTCGGCCTTTGCTTTCGAGTTCTTAAAGGAGGGATATCTGTCGGAGGCTTTAGTAAATTTTTTGATGTTTTTGGGTTGGAATCCCGGTGGCGATAAGGAGATATACTCGCTGGAGGAATTTACTGCCGAGTTTTCTTTGGAGAGGGTTCAAAAAACGGATCTTGTGTCGTTGGATAGAGATAAATTGTTGTGGATGAACGGTCATTATATTAGGCAGTTGAGTGACGCAGATTTATACGACAAAATTTCTTCATGGGCAAAAAAGTGGGCTGGTGATTTGTATATTGGGAATAGCGATCGAGATTATATAATTAAAGTTCTATCTTTAATAAAGGATCGAATGAAGCTCTTATCGGATTTTATCGAGTTGTCGTCATACTTTTTTACGACTCCTCAGGTTGAGATATCAATGGTTTCTAGTTATTCTAGAGCTAATTGGTCAAAAATATTGGGAGGTTTTTCTAAAATTTTTACTGGTGTCGATATAAAGGGTTGGAATAAGGAAACTCTGGAAAAGGTGTCGCACAACTTTATTGAGGAAGAAAAATACACCAACAAGGAAGCTTTTATGACCTTACGTGTCGCGGTTACAGGATCACAAGCCACCCCACCACTTTTTGATGTTATAGAACTTTTAGGAAAAGACATTGTACTGAGTAGGATTAATACTTTAGTAATGCAGAATTCTATTTAAATTAGACACGACTTGTTGACAAAACTCCCGCGCTGAAATACATTCACACCATAAGTTGAAGAAGGAGGAAAAATGGTACAAAAAATTGACAAAGTAGATAAAGAAAAAGAAGTAGAGAAAGTAAAAAGTGGAAGGGAGCTGGCTTTAAAGTCGGCTTTGGATCAAATTAAAAAGTCGTATGGAGACGGTTCAATTATGAAGCTTGGTGATAAAGTGCAGGAAAAGATCGCGGTAATTCCAACCGGTTCGATTGCTTTAGATATTGCGTTGGGTGTGGGAGGATTGCCCAAGGGTAGAATTATAGAAATCTATGGACCCGAATCGTCAGGGAAAACCACGCTTTGTCAGCATATTATTGCGGAGGCTCAGAGAATGGGCGGAACGGCAGCTCTAATAGATGCCGAACACGCGTTTGACCCGATTTACGCGGAAAAAACTGGAGTGAATGTTAAAGAGCTTTTGGTTGCTCAACCTGACACAGGTGAGCAGGGTTTAGAAATTGCGGAGACACTTATACGGTCGAATGCAGTGGATGTGATTGTAATTGACTCTGTGGCGGCGTTGGTCCCAAGGGCGGAAATTGAGGGCGACATTGGGGATCCCACTATTGCTCTGCAGGCACGACTCATGAGTCAGGCTTTAAGAAGGTTGAGTGGGGCGGTTAGCAGGTCAAACTGCACACTTATTTTTACTAATCAGTTAAGAATGAAAATTGGGGTTATGTTTGGTAATCCGGAAACAACTCCGGGCGGTCGTGCTTTGAGGTTTTACGCCAGCGTGCGACTCGAAATAAGAAAAATAGAGGAATTAAAGGACGGTGGGCAATCGGTTGGTATACGGTGTAAGGTAACAGTACGCAAAAATAAAGTGGCTCCGCCATTTAGAGTTGCGGAATTTGACATCTTGTTTGCTCAAGGTATTAGCAAGGAGGGAAACTTGTTGGATGTAGGAACAGAGTTTGAGATTATTAAAAAAGCCGGTTCGTGGTATGAATATGGTGGGGAGAAGTTGGGTCAGGGTAGAGAGTCGGCGCGTACGTACCTTAGGGAAAACAAAAAAGTAGCGGAAGAGGTGGAGAAAAAGATTAGGGAATATTCCAAAGACAAGTCCGAGCAGTTTTTATCTTTAGGTAAAGAGGAGGAATTGGTAACTACATCAGTAGAGCCTCCTGTTGAGGAATAACAATACCGTCACCCCGCCGTAGGCGGGGTATGTTAAAATATGATCATGAAA
>JBBAAW010000020.1:0-11167 GCA_041658075.1 Patescibacteria group bacterium | reverse complement strand
ATATAAACCAGGTAAAAGAAATTGGGTATCCACACTTGCCCCAATAGCAATGATCGCTTTGTTTACCGTCTTGTTCTTTGAATTCGCAAGATTTAGTTCTTCTATGACAAACGCAGAAAGTAATTTGAAGCCTACTTCAAACAAGCTTCGATAAAGGAACAGAATAAAGGGTGTGGGGACAACGGACGTGATTTATATTCGGGATGAAATTGCGCCCCTACAAAGAATGGATGAACCGATTGCGAGAGCTCCACGACTTCTGCTAATTTTCCATCCGGTGATGTTCCACTAAAGACTAAACCGGCATCCGCCAAAGCTTTTTTATAATCATTATTGACTTCGTACCTGTGACGGTGGCGTTCTTTAACAAGACCGTCGATAATGTCACCCGGCGCGTATTTGGCATAGCTCTCCTCGATAACTGATCCTTTTAACATTTTGCAGGGCCAAGAGCCAAGTCGAATAGTACCGCCATAATTTCTTTCTTTAAGATACTTTTCCTGATCAGGCATAATGTAAATCACCGGGTCTGGGGTCTCCGGATCGGCCTCTAAAGTGTTGGCGTTTTTAAGTCCCAAGACATTTCTAGCATATTCAATAACCGCCATTTGCATTCCAAAACACAAACCTAAAAACGGAATTTTTTCTTTGCGGGCAAATTCCACAGCTTTAATCTTTCCTTCCACCCCACGACTTCCCCATCCTTGAGGAATAATAATGCCGTGATATTCGTTTTTGATAGTTGTTTCCAACTTGGCGCGTTTTTTATCGTCTTCAAAGTCCGCAATATTAAACCACTGAATCGAAGGCTTAAACCCAAGCTTCCAACACGCATGCTTTACCGCCTCAACCACACAAATATAAGAATCCTCCAAAACATAGTCTCCGGAAGCAAAGTATTTTCCCGCAATAGCCACTTTAATTTCTTTTCCGCTGTTTTTTGCCAACTCCAGCCCCTCCACAAACTTTTCCCAATCACCCAGGTGTAAAGGCTTCTCCTCCAACCCCAATCTTTTCTGTAACTTGAGATGGAATCCCTGATCTCTTAGCACCAGAGGTACTTTATAAACACAATCCAAATCCGGCGCGGAAATAATATTTTCCTCCCGCACGCCCGTATTAAAAGACATGGTCTTCTTGCGTTTATCGTCAATGCCGATCTCGCTCCGGCAAACCACAAAATCCGGATGAATCCCCAATTTATACAACTCATAAATCGAAGTTTGGGCAGGTTTACTCTTCATCTCCCCCAAAAACTTAGGAACAGGCAAATAAACTAGATGAACTAACGTTGTATCGTCCGGGTTTTGGTGCATCAAACGGCGAATAGCCTCATAAAACATTACATTTTGATACTCACCCACCGTCCCACCCACCTCAACAATCACCACATCATTACCCCTACCCACTTCTTTGACTCGTCTTATAATTTCCTCGGGAACATGAATATGCCCCTCCACGCATTTTCCTTTGTAATCAAGGGCCCGCTCGCGCTTTATAACATCGTTGTAAATTTGCCCCATGGTTAAATAGTTTTTCTTACCCGAAAGGCTTTGGTTTAAAAACCTCTCATAGTGACCAAGATCCTCGTCCGTTTCCATCCCGTCATCTGTGACAAAAACCTCTCCGTGTTCAAGAGGATTCATAGTTCCTGCGTCAATATTTAAGTACATGTCCGACTTTAGCGGAGCTACTTTATACCCACATGACTTAAAAAGAAGGGAAAGCGACGCAGTAGTGATACCTTTACCGAGCCCGGAAATTACTCCTCCTGATACAAAAATGTACTTAGTGTTAGTCATAAGTTCATCTGTCATTTTTACATAGTCCGCACAAGAAAAGCAAGAGTAGAATTGCAGTAAAGCCAAAAAACTGGTATAAGAGGCTGGATGACGGAAATTGAAGACATCAAGCAAAAACTAGATATTGTGGACATTGTGGGACAGTATGTTTCCCTAAAAAAGTCAGGCAAAAATTACAAGGGGCTCTGCCCTTTTCACGGCGAGAAAACTCCCTCATTCATGGTCAATCAAGAATTGCAGATTTTTAAGTGCTTTGGGTGTAACGAGGCAGGCGATATGTTCTCCTTTGTGGAAAAAATGGAGGGTTACGATTTTAGACAAGCTTTAGAAACTCTGGCGGAACGCGCGGGAGTAAAGCTAAAAGAGTTCTCCCGTAACGAAAACGTCGAGGGAAACAAGAGTATTCTTTTTGAAATCAACGAGGTAACCAAGAAGTTTTACCATTACATCTTAACCAAACATCAGGTTGGAAAATCCGCGTTAGATTACTTGTTGGACAAGAGAAAGTTGACCTTAAAAACTATTAACGACTGGGAACTTGGTTACGCTCCTAACTCATGGTCGTCCTTACTGGATTTTATGTTAAAAAAAGGCTACCAGGAAAAGGATCTGCTGCGGGCGGGAGTAATCATGCCCGACAAGTTTGAAAGAAAGTCCAACGACAAATTTAGAGGAAGAATCATATTTCCCTTAACGGGAATTGATGGGAAAGTTCTGGGATTTGGCGGACGAACAACCACCGATAGAGAACCAAAATATTTAAACACCCAAGAAACATCAATTTTTCATAAAGAGAACTTTCTATTTGGACTTAATAAAACACGCATGGAAATAAAAACTGTAGGGGCAGTAATCGTGGAAGGCTACATGGACGCTATAAGCGCCTATCAGGTCGACGTTAGTAACATCGTGGCCACTTGCGGAACCGCCCTTACTATGCCCCACTTAAAAATTATTTCCCGTTATACTAAAGATTTAACATTTTGTTTTGACTCCGATAATGCGGGCGTAAACGCAACTCTTCGCGCCATAGACCTGTGTGCTCAACTGGATCTTAACCCTAAAGTAGCAGTGTTACCTGAAGGTAGCAAGGACATTGACGATTTGGCAAAAACCGGCAACGACGGAGTTAAGAACATGCTGGCTAACGCCCTACCCGCCTACGATTTTGTTATCAGAGTAATCGAATCAAAAAATGATGGAAAAACCGCCATAGGAAAAAAGAAAATCATGGAGGAAGTTTGTAGCTTTCTTTCCAGGTCACCAAACCCCGCCTTAAAAAGCCACTATGCCCAAATTCTAGGCGATAAGCTAACTGTTAGCCCGGATTCAATACTCGAGTATATGCAAAACCACGATCAAGAGAAAATGAAAACTCAAATTGATGCATCAATTTCTTTAAATACAGTAAAATCCCCGCAGGACTATCTTTTAGCCCTTCTTTTTACTCAGGATAAACTTGACAAATCCAAAGAAATACTGCAAAATCTCACCGCAGAAGACCTACCGCAAAGCCAAAATTCCAGTGTTTACAGCAAACTATTAAATTATATTGAAAAACAGAGTGATTTGAGCGTAAAATCTTTTATTGAGGGGCTCACGGAGCAAGATCTAGTTAAAGCGCGTGATTTAAGTCTTTGGGACATGAGCGATTTTAATAAAAACGAAGAGGATTACATAAAAGAACTAACAGAAACAATAAAACGCGTAAAAAAGGAGTCAAATAAAAGAAAAATGAGTAATTTAACTTACCAAATTCGCGACGCGGAAAAACGCGACGACGCGGAGACAGTAAGAAAGCTTACTAAAGAGTTTAAAGAGATTTCCGAGGCTACTACTTTATGACAAAAAAAGTTGAAAAAGATCCCAAGCTTTGGGAACAAAATCTAAAAAAGCTCGTGGCCAGAGGTAAAAAGCAGGGATTTCTGAATCAGTCCGATATTTTGGAAGCTTTTCCTAACGCCGAAGATAACATAGAAGAACTGGATTCCCTTTACGAGAAACTCATAGAAGAGGGAATTGCCGTGTTTGACGCGGTGGCAGAAAAAGAGGCGGAGGCAGAAGAGGTTGATCTTTCTAAAATTAAGCTTGATAAAACCGTGTCGACAGACCCAATAAGAATGTATTTGCGGGAAATTGGAAAGGTAAATTTGCTAACCGGACCGGAGGAAGTTGATCTGGCTAAAAAATCAGCGGCAGGAAATTTAAAAGCTAAACATAGATTAACCCAAGCTAATTTGAGACTTGTGGTTTCTATTGCCAAGCGACATATGGGTCGCGGACTTTCATTTTTAGACCTTATTCAAGAAGGAAATATTGGACTTATGCGAGCAGTAGAGAAGTTTGACTGGAAACGCGGATTTAAATTCTCTACTTACGCCACCTGGTGGATTAGGCAGGCTATAACAAGAGCTATTGCGGATCAGGCCAGAACTATAAGAATACCCGTACACATGATTGAAACCATGAACAAATTTAAACGTACGGAAAGAAAGCTGGAACAAGAACTGGAGCGCACACCCACCTCGGAAGAGATTGCCAAGGAAATGGGTATTGAGCCGGAAAAAGCTAAAGAAATTGTAAAGATCTCTCAAGACACAACTTCTATAGAAACTCCCGTAGGAAAAGAAGAAGACAGCAGACTTAAAGAATTTATTCCCGACGAAGCTTCCATGTCGCCTTTTGAATTTGCAAGCCACGAACTATTAAAGGGCCAACTAGAAGAAGTTTTAGAGACCTTAAACCCAAGAGAAAGAAAAGTACTTGAGTTGCGCTTTGGCCTTAAGGACGGTAGAACCCGAACCTTGGAGGAAGTTGGTAAAGAATTTGGTGTGACTAGAGAAAGAATAAGACAAATTGAGGCTAAAGCCCTAAGAAAACTCCGTCATCCTACCCGAAGTAAACGATTAAGAGATTACTTATAAACAGTTCGTCATGGCGGAATCCATAACTATAAGACCCCAACTATTGTTATTCCAATCTTGAATGATACGTCGACAGGCGGGGGGGGTGTATATCTTTTTCCAAAGTCTTAGATGGTTTACATTAAAAACGGTTTGAGGTAGTCGTTAAGGTTGTTACTGCAGGGTAAAACACTTGTTGAGCTCTATGACTAATGTTTTTTACCGCTATTGCAACAAAAAACGCAAGTCGAAAGTAAATCCATTGTAAACCATCCGACTTTTTACAAAAAGACATACCGTATCCCCAAGATCGCAATATAATATATAATGCAATAATAACGAGGGGAACATCAACTGAATACACAGTGTAAAAGAAAACGAGAACCTCAGGCTTGCAAATACTTCTTATAAAGTTCCACCCCGGGTTGGTCGTAAGGATTAATTCCCATAAGTCCGCCAAGTAAAACAGTTTCAATAATTTTTGATTGCATAAAGTCGCCCAACTCACAGGTTAAAACATCGGGGCAACTAGCGTCCAACTCTACATGAATATAAGGCAGTTTTGCATCATTATAGGCCCTCTTAACCGCCTCTAGAGTTTGAAGGTTGTACGGATCTGTATTACTTAAAGAAATAAAGGTAGTAAACTTATCTCTCGGGCCTTGTAAATAAAGTTGAAGCATTGTGTGATTATCTCTAGATCCAACACTAACGATGGGAGTTATCCCACCACCATTTTTACCTAGACTTTCGGCCGTAATGGAAACATACCATTCCGCCAAACTTCTAAGTCGCTCATCAAAGGGAAAATAAACATCTTCATCCAAACCGTTTTTGTAAAATTGAAATCTGTTTGACACTAAGTCTGCCGATTTTTTAATGTCACTCAAACTTATTTTTGCCCCGTCAACAAATTTATTAACATCAACGCCAATCAACCCCAAAGGAACCGCCGTAACCGCGCTAAAAACCTGAAACCGTCCGCTTATAGCTTGCGGCATTGGAAAAAGTTTTGCTCCCAACGACTTACCCCACTCCCAAATGCGACTTCCCTCCACAGAAACCACAAAGGTGTTTTCACCCTTGACCACACCCCTGAACTTTTTCGATGTTAAATACTCCAGGTTTTTTAGAGTCTCAAAAGTTTTGCCCGACTTACAAACAACCACAAAGACCGGGTCTTTTGAGTCCACCATCAACTCGTCAATATAAGCTCTATCCACATTTTCTATAAAGTGGAGTTTTGGAAACTCCGACGATTTTAGGACATCGTAAACCGCCTTTGTACCAAGGCCTGATCCGCCAATTCCCACTAAAAACACCTGCTTAACACCGTCGACCGATAATTTTTCCTGCGGGACAAATTTGGAATCCAGCAGACTTAAAAAATCCGCTTTGGCAAGCAAATCCTGCGATAACTCCCTAACCCGACTACTTACCCCGTCACCTGGGCTTACATCTTTAGTTGCCTCGCTATGTGTTATTTTCATCTTAGCTCAAAAGTCACCGTTAAAGTTGTGGAAACATATGAAGATCCCGGTTCCAGACCACCCCCGCCCGCTCCCATTCCTCCACCCTTCATTGGATAAATGGACGAGCCGTAATCTGCGCCTTCTACCACGCTTTTAACTTTCCCCGCCTTCATTCCCATCCCATTTGCCAAATAATCGGCTTTGCTTTTTGCGTTGTCAAAAGCTTTTTTAAGAAGTGCTGTCTTATCAGGCTCCCCCTCGTCAAGAGAGTAGGAGGGTCCGTACATGTTGGAAGTATCGCTCTTAGCAAGCAAGTCAGTAAGGTCGCTTGACTTAGAAATGTCGCGTAAAGTTATATCGACCGAAATACTAGCATTCCAATCACCGTCCTTAAATTGCTGACCTCCGTTGACATAATAAGGAACCTGCTCTCTGTAAATATTTAGGCTTTGAGTTCTTAAATCTTTATCCGCAATACCGAACTGCTTTAAATCCGCTATAAGTCTCTCCGATTTTTTTGTGACTTCTGAAACGGCCACGGCTTTATCCGCGTTTTTACTATTTACCGTAGCGTTAAAACTTGCGAGTTGATTTGTTTGCTGACGAATAGCCAAACCTGTAACCGTGATGCTTCTTTTTGAAAAAATGGAAGTAAATCCCAAACCCACTTTATCCGCCACCGATAACAGAATCCAAACGACGAATAAAAACCCTATTACGCCCACAAAAAACGGAACTCTATTTTTAATTTCTTCCATTTTTCCTCCTTCTAACTTTTATTTAACTTTTACCACTATGCTCTTAGCAATTTTGTCGTGCCAGGTTTGTTTTTTATCGTCCCAAAGCATCCAAAAGTACCCAAGAAGTAAAACAACCCCAGACAAGAACTTACCGACTATCTCTCTAAGTATCGCTGACACCACATCCAGATTCTGCCCGGTTGTTATGTTTTGGACGCGCAAATGCATAACTTTTTTACCAATTGTTTGACCTCTCTGAGAAATAAAATAGACATAGTAAGAGGCCGCCATAGCCATCGCGATAAGATTGGCAACTGACTGTACCCATTTAGCTCCGCCTAGGACTGTTCCTAAAACAAATCCCAAAACGAAATTAGCAATACCAATTAAAACTCCATCAATAAGTGCTGCGATAAACCTTTCAAAAAATCCTGCATAAACTACACCGCTTGATGCTGCTGCAACTGGTATTGGTTGAGGAATCGCAGTAGAATTGTTCTCCATAAAATTTTGCGTAGTATTTTGATTTAATACATCCATTAAAATCACCCCCTAACAAAATAACAATACAATTTTATGTTGATAAAATCAAATGCTCCGTGTAAGATATAGCGTATGTGGAGCTTAACTGATTTTTACGCTGACTGGTGCGGCCCTTGCCAAGCCATGAAACCAGCTCTTGAGAAGTTTGAAACCGAGTACGCAGACAAAATTACCGTTAAGCGCGTGGATGTTGATAAAAATCAGCAAATAGCATCGCAAAATAACGTAATGGGAATTCCTACTTTTATAATTTACAATGACGATAAAGAAATAGGCCGACGCTCCGGCGCAATGACTTATGAAATATTTAAAAGTTGGGTTGATTCTATAGTCAAATGAAGATTGCTATAAACGGATTTGGAAGAATAGGTCGACAAGCCTTTAAAATTGCTTTAGATAAGCCAGATGTGGAAGTTGTTGCAGTAAACGATATTGCGTCACCTAGAATTTTAGCCCATTTGTTAAAGTACGACACTGCCTACGGCATGTTTCCCAAAGAGATTAAACTGCAGGAGGATGGGTCACTTACAGATTCCGAAGGTAGAGAAAAAACAGACGATCACTTTTACAAAGCAGCCGACAGTTTACCCAAACAAACTTATTTGATAGTTGATGATAAAAAAACGTTAATGCTAAACCAAAAGGATCCCGCGCTTCTACCATGGAAAGACTTGGGCGTGGATGTGGTTTTAGAATGTACAGGCAGACTTACTAAAGACGGAGCTTCTCAGGTGCATATTACCGCGGGGGCTAAAAAAGTAGTGGTTTCGGCCCCGGTTTCCGGTGAAGGCGAGGTGCAAACATTTTTGCTGGGGGTTAACGACGCTTCATACATGGGTCAGAATATAATTTCCAACGCTTCTTGCACTACAAACTGCATTGCCCCGGTAGTCAAAGTAATAAACGATAATTTTGGGATTATAAAGTCAACCATGACTACCATTCACGCGGTTACTGCCGAACAAAACTTGGTGGACGGAGCACTTCCCGGTATACACGCAGATTTGCGGCGGGCACGGGCAGGAGTTTGCAACATGATACCCACCACCACAGGTGCCGCCAAGGCGGTTGGCGAGGTTATTCCAAGTCTAAAAGGAATTTTTGACGGACTGGCGGTTCGTGTTCCTGTTATTACCGGCTCCTTGTCAGACGTTACTATGTTGGTCGCTAAGAAAACTACTGCGCAGGAAATTAATCAAGCTTTCTTGGAGGCAGAGAAAAATCCGGAATACAAAGGTGTACTGCAAACTACCTTCGAACCAATTGTTTCCAGCGATATTATTGGAAACACCCATTCCGCTATTGTAGATTTATCGCTTACAAAAGTAGTTGACGGAGACTTGGTTAAAGTAGTGGCTTGGTACGACAACGAGTGGGGATATTCCAATCGATTAGTTGAAATGGCGCTTTTGGTTGGAGCTTGAAGTTATCTTAAAGTTACGGTCTCGCCGCACCGGGTTTTTTTGCTTGAGGAATTCTACCTACACTCCCGTTAACAGGTCCAGGAGAACGCACGAGCGTAGGTGTTCCTGGAACTTCTGCTTCGGGCTCCGGAGCAACTGTCGTAACACTCTCTTCCAATCGCGCTTCTTCCCGTGCTTCATTGAATGCTTTACTAACAGCGTCCTTAACCTCGTCCGCCCGGATAACGGATCGTCGTTTGGGATCGCGAGCATTCATAATTCCTAGCCCAAGTAACCCCTCTAACCCATACTTTGAGCCGGCATTTGAGAGACCTTTTAATACAGGATAAAGTCGGCTGACAAAAACAAGAAACTTCTCGTCGTCCATCTGGATGCTGCTACCGACAAGACTAGCAACCTCCGCCGACAGAGCCTGATGTACTCCTGTTACCATATTTATTTTGCTTATTTGGGCTTTCCTAGCTCTTACAACTTCTACATCTTCCTGCATATACCGTTGACGCTCTTCTTCCGTGGGAGTCCTTTTAAAGGTCCTATGAAAATCTTCTTCAGCCCGTCCGTACTGCGCGCCGTCTCTTGAGTCAATACCTACTAGTTCTCTGGAAAGTGCAGTAACTCCGTCTACCTTGGACACGAAAACAGCATTTTCTGTACACATGTATGTGTTAGCAAAACCGCCCCTAGAGTGAGATCCTAGTGTAGCCATGAGAGCAGCGAGTCTCTCTGCATTACGAGCCGCGGTTGACTCCTCCGTAGGAGGGACGGTGTCTACACCCGAAGATACTATTGTAGACACACGGGGGCGCGCCAATGCGTTTAACCTTAACATCAGCGGGTCATCGATATACCCTAAACGGGCGATACTTTTATAATCAGACGCGCTAACGTGAGACTGCTCCAACTCTCGATGAATTGTTGCGTATGCATCCTGAGCAGCCTCAAAGTCCTGTTGTATATCTGCGCCGGAATACTTATAACCTTCCCTGCTCCTTAAAAAAGGTCTGGCTGCCGTTCTTAGTTGTTTTTCACTTATTGTTGTCGCCATAGCCATGGTAGTAATTTCCAATTCATAGTCGATATTTGTTAATAATGCTCTAAGTTGCCTACCATCCCGCATTCCAAGGACTTTTGCAGTTAGATTTTTATATGCCTGTGCTTTATACATATATTCCAGCGCCACGGCTTTGACCTCTCTATCTAAAGCTTCGCTCCAACCTCTGCCATTGTCATTGGTAAATCCTCTTGAAACTAAACGCTCCGCTGCTTCCTGCCTGTAATTTTCCAATCGACAATAATTAGATTCAAATCTAGCAAATTGTTCCATATAATTATCTAGAGCGTCGTCGATTTGCGCGGCTTCGTAGATACTAGCTTGACTCGATCTTTCGGTATGCAATTTTCTGACAACTTCGCCCGCTACATCTTTTACCTTTCCCGCATCTCTTAATTCATCAACCCAATTGGAATATGTTGTTTCAAAGCTCTTCTGTGGCATGTCGAATTCCTGAGCCCGTTCCGCCCACGGCTTTTCAGTATACCTTTTATCCATTGGAGCATATTTAGCAAAACTTTCTTGCGATTTTTTAGCGCATTCGTACATTTTAAACATGTCCGCTTTGCGGATAACTAAGAAGGTAGGTTTTCCACTAAGATCCAGCATGGGCATCATAAACGCTTCTGCCTGACTAATTTCTTCATGAGTCATATCCGCCAGAAAATTGCCGGGGTTTGTGGGATTTAGGTGATTCTCTAATTCAACCACTCTTGCCGCCTGGATCTGCATCATAGCGTTGGCTGCTTTGTCAGCAGAATCTATTGTCATTACATGCGTATTAAGCTTTATCAACTCTGAAAAAAACTTTTTATCTTTAACTACTTCGCCTTTCTTCAGAAACCCCCCTCTTTGTACTTCCCCTCCATATGCCCAACAAAAAAAAGCGAATTGAGCTCCAATAAATTTCTCTCTAGTTTCTCCCCCGTTAGCCTGCTTAACTGGACCGTATAGATCGTAGGTTTCTATACTGTGGTGATTTATATCCGCTTGCACCGGAATCCCCAAGATACCCCGTTGGTACTTGTCCTCCCCTAACAAACCATCGATACACTTTAGTTGCCCGTTGTTACTGCCCCTAGCCATAGCTTCCCAGTCCCTAAAGGGGTTTTCTCTGCTGACACCAAGAAGTTCACTTCTTGAATGTCTTGCCCGATCCGCAATCTCCTGCTCAGTGGCTAAGTCATCCACAGCCTTAACAAAACCTCCTAAATCCCTATAACATTTGACTG
>JBBAAW010000019.1:0-11963 GCA_041658075.1 Patescibacteria group bacterium | reverse complement strand
AGCCGATATTTAGAGAATCTAAAGTCCCGTGAAGATAAAGACGCCGCGCTCGCGGTATTTCGGCACATTTTTCTTAACTGTCTAAAGCTGCTTCACCCCTTTATGCCTTTTATAACGGAAGAAATTTGGTCGAACCTGCCTAAAGAGGATACCACTCCCTTGGTTGTTTCATCTTGGCCTAAATAAGAAAAGAAACAGCTCTTTGCGTTACGGCCTTTGGATTTCGCAAAGAGCTGAATACTAGCACCGTCGCAGACCTTCTTCGGCGCTTGTTATTGGGCGGTAAACTATGGTACCGTCTTTTAGTCTCCTGAAGAAAGCGAGCCCATTGTAGGTGACTACGTACATCAGTTCCTCTCTGGGATCAATTTCTACAGTTCTGTCACCACTACCAACCGATATTTTTTCGGCTACCGTGTATATCTCTTCGGCTTGCACGACAACCTCCTTATGGCCGCTAGGTGAATTAGACTATAGGGTTAAATAAATGTCAACCCTTGTTGTTGAGTATTATTAAAGTCCCCGCTTAAAGAAGCGGGGATTTAATACGTCACGTGATAAATGCAATTGACTTTTAGTTCACAACTTCACCCTCAACAGGCCCTTGGCCGGATGTGTTACCGCTGCCACCTTGATTATTATCGCTGCCAGGGTTTTGTGGTCCGCCTTGTGGATTATTATCCTGTGGGCCTTCCGGTTGTCCAGTTGGCTGTTGACCTTGTCCGTACATAGTCTGACCAATCTTTTGAATTTCCAAGGAAAGCTCCTGCGTTTTGCTTTTTACCTCATCCAAAGTTCCGTTTGGCAAAACGTCCTTAACTGTCTTGATCTTGGCTTCCACCGAGCTTTTTAACTCAGCAGAAACTTTATCACCGGCATCACGCAAGCTCTTTTCTGCCGTGTAGATCATAGAGTCGGCCAGATTTTTAGCGTCGATTAGCTCCTTTTTCTTTTTATCTTCTTCTGCGTGGGCGGCCGCTTCTTTTACCATCTTTTCTACCTCGTCCTTAGCCAAGCCCGTTCCGCCCTGAATGGTAATTTTCTGTTCTTTATTACTGGTCTTATCCTTTGCCGTAACGTTTAAGAGTCCGTTTGCATCAATATCAAATTTGACTTCTACTTGTGGTACACCTCTAGGAGCGGGGGGAATTCCGTCTAAGACAAATCTTCCTAATGACTTGTTATCACCGGCCATTTCGCGCTCACCTTGCAATATATTTATTTCAACCTGCGTTTGGTTGTCCCCCGCGGTAGAAAATGTTTGCGACGCGGAAGTTGGGATGGTGGTGTTGCGCTTAATTATCGGAGTACTTACCCCGCCCAAAGTCTCTATCCCCAAAGTTAGAGGAGTAACGTCAAGAAGCAAAACATCCTTAACATCTCCACCCAAAACGCCACCTTGAATTGCAGCGCCAACGGCCACAACTTCATCGGGGTTTACGCCTTTATGAGGCTCCTTGCCAAAAAAATTCTTTACGATTTCATTAACCTTAGGCATTCTGGTCATTCCGCCTACCATAACCACCTCGTTTATATCGCCTTTAGTAAGCTTTGCGTCGCTCAAAGCATTTTCCATAGGTTTATTAGTTCTTTGCAAAAGCCCATCAAATAACTGCTCCATTTTTGACCGCGAGAGTTTTATGCTTAAGTGCTTTGGACCACTAGCATCGGCCGTAACAAAGGGAATGCTAATTTCCGTATCTGTGGCACTGGAAAGTTCTATTTTTGCTTTTTCTGCGGCATCCTTAAGTCTTTGCATGGCTTGTCTATCATTGCTTAAATCAACACCCTGCTCCTTTTTAAATTCGTCAATGAGCCAGTGAATTAACACCAAATCAAAGTCGTCGCCGCCCAGGTGAGTATCACCGTTGGTAGCTTTAACCTCAAAAACCCCATCGCCTATCTCAAGAATTGAGACATCGTAAGTTCCGCCCCCCAAGTCGTACACGGCAATTTTTTCATTCTTTTGTTTATCAAGTCCGTAAGCCAAAGATGCCGCCGTGGGTTCATTAATAATTCTCTTAACATCAAAGCCCGCTATCTGCCCCGCCTCTTTAGTAGCGTTTCGTTGAGAATCATCAAAATACGCCGGAACCGTTATAACAGCGTCTTTGATTGGTTGACCCAGAAACTTTTCTGCGTCAATTTTAAGCTTGAGCAAAATTTTGGCGGAAATTTCCTGTGGGGTGTAAGTTTTTCCATCAATTTCCACGCAAGCCAAACCGTTTTTACCTTCTACAATATTGTATGAGTAGTCCTTTTTTAGTTTTTGTACTTCGGGATCCGTAAACCGTCGACCCATAAGTCGCTTTATGGAAAAAACCGTATTTTTTGGATTTACCACCTGTTGCCGCTTTGCTGTAACACCCACCAGCTCCTGCGAGCCGGTAAACGCTACAATGGAGGGTGTAGTATTCATGCCTTCTGCGTTTGGAATAACTTTTGCAGTGCCGGCCTCCATGACCGCCATGCAACTATTGGTTGTACCTAGATCAATTCCTAGTATTTTAGCCATTTTTCGCCTTTCCCACCCGAACTTTTGCGGGGCGTAAAATTTTATTTCTAAATTTATAGCCTTCTGTAATCACTTCTAGCACTTTTCCGTCGTCACTTACCTCACAGTCCAATGTTTCCACACACTCCATGGTGTCGGCATCAAAATCTTTTTTAAGCGACTTTAGGGATATTGCACCGCTATCTTCTAGAACCTGCTTAAACTCTTTAATTATCATCTTTAACCCTGTGTCGCTAATGTGTTTTTCCAGCATGTGTAGGTTGTCGACAATAGGCAGCAGGCGCTGAATTAAAACCATGTTGGCAAATTCCGCAAATTCTTGTTTTTCCTCTGCAGTCCTACGTTCCAGATTCTTATAATCCGCCAGTGCGCGCTTCCAGTTATTTTCTAATTCCACAATCCTTTCCTCAAGCTTTTTTACTTGGTCAATACTATCGTCGGTTGATGTATTTACTTGAACCTGATCTTTATTATCATCCATAGGATTACCAACCAGAGGTGAGCTCCTCCACCAAATTTTTAACGTAGCGCACATTGGGAATTACACTCCCGTATTTCATACGAGACGGTCCTAAAATTCCCACAAAACCACTTTTTCCCCTTGTGTCGTACTTACTAAATACAAACGAGGACTCTTCTAACCCTTCTACCTCCATCTCATCGCCCATTAGAATGCTTACTTCTTTCCCCCCGTACGAAGCTTTAGTTAAAATTTCATTCATAATTTCAAAGCGGTCTAAAATAGAAAGAGCGTTTTTAGCAATGTTTATATCCCAAAATTCGGCGTAGTCCAAGATGTTAGCTACACCTGTATACAAGGAAAAGCCATCGTTAGTGGTAGCAAAAGCTAACTCGTGTGTGGTGTCGGAAAGTGCTAAAGAGGCTTGTTTTAAAAGTTTTTCCGTTTCAAAACGCACCGGCCACATGCGCTGTTTTATGGCGACTTCTTGAAGCACAGGAATAGTATCCTCTTCCAAAAGTTCCTGAATGAAAAATCGGTAGGCTAGGGGAGTGGGCTTTCTGCCGGAAGAAGTGTGCGACATTAAAAGGAAGCCCCGCTCCATAAGGTCGGCCATTTCATTGCGGATGGTGGCCGCCGAACAGGGGATTTTGTACCGTTCTACAATGGTTTGCGAACCCACTGGTTCTGAGCTTTCCAGGTATTCGTTAATCACAGCCTCAAGCAATTTTATTTGTCGCTCTGTTAGATCAAACGGCATATTATCACTTTTAGCACATGAGTGATAACGATGTCAAGAGTTGGGAGAATTGCTAAAATAGACACATGAAGTTGAAAAGGCTAGAAAGGGGGTTTTATTGTAGAACCACTTTAAGGGTGGCAAAAGAATTGTTGGGTAAGTATCTTGTTAAGGGAAATATGATCGGCAGGATTGTGGAGACCGAAGCTTACATAGGAACAAGGGATAAAGCCAGCCACGCCAGCTGGAGAAAAAAGGAAACATGTTTTCCTATGTGGGGTGTGGGGGGATTTTCTTATGTTTATTTTACTTACGGAATGCACCATATGTTTAATGTGGTGGCGGAAAAAGAGGGAAGACCCTGCGCGGTTTTAATTAGAGCACTTGAGCCGGTTGAAAATATTGTTGGTGCTACTAACGGCCCCGGGAGATTTACTAAAACCTTGAGAATTGATAAAAAACACAACAACGTTGACTTAATAAAATCATACGATTTATACATTGCTGAAGATTTAGACAATTGTTCGCACTTTAAAATTGCCAGATCAAAACGAATCGGTGTGGACTACGCTGGGACTTATAAAGATAAGCTCTGGAGGTTTTATATCGACGGCAATAAATTTGTATCACGACAAACTAAGTTAAAATCTGTCTAAAAGCTTCTTGGGGGATGTCAACTTTGCCTATGCGTTTCATGCGGGCTTTACCCTTTTTCTGAATGTCCAAAAGCTTGTCTTTGCGTTCTCTATGCCCGCCTGACATTTTAGCCAAAACATTTTTTCTCATAGCTGGAATATTTTCACGGGCAATAATTTTACCTCCAAGTGTAGCCTGTAGAGCCACTTCGAACTGCTGGCGAGGAATAACTTCTTTAAGTCGCAAAAGCATTTTTTGTCCAATTTCCACAGCTTTCTCTTTTAAAACAATTTGCGACAAGGGAGAAACGGGCGTGCCATGAATCAAAATATCCATCTTTATTGCATCAACAGGCTTATAGTCCAAAAATTCATAGTCCACGCTGGCAAAACCGGAAGAGACCGTCTTAAGTTCGTCAAAAAAGTTTTGAATAAGTTCTGCCAGAGGCAGCTCGTATTCAAAAACCACTCTAACTTCCGTTGGATAGTCCATTTTTCTAAGAATTGCCCTGCGGTTTTGGCAGAGGGTAATAATCCCTCCTGTGTAAGTGCTTGGGGACACAATCGTTATCAGGATCCACGGCTCTTCCACGCGATTTATTTTGGTAATTTCCGGAAAGTCGCTGGCGGCTTTAATGGACATTACTTCGCCGGAATTTATAAAGACCTTGTATTCCACGGTGGGAATGGTGGAGATTAGTGATAAGTTATATTCTCGCTCTAATCTTTCTTGCACAATGTCGGCATGCAAAAGCCCTAAAAATCCACATCTAAAACCAAATCCAAGCGCGGAGGAGCTTTCGGGCTCAAAAGTTAAAGCTGAGTCGGAAAGGGACAGTTTTTCTAATGCGTCGCGCAGTTGCGGGAATTTGTCGTTTTCTACAGGAAAGATAGACACAAAAACAAACGGTTTTACCTCTTTGTAGCCGGGTAAAAACTCTGGTGACTCGTTTGCCCAGCACAAGGTGTCGCCCACTTTTACTTTATGAATATCCTTTAGCCCTGTGGCAATATAACCAACTTCTCCGGTTTGCAGAGTCGAGCATTTTACTCTTTGTGGTTTTAGGATTCCCAGTTCTTCAGGTTGTGATTGCATTCCTGTAGCTAAGAATTTAATTTTTCTTTTTTGTGCTAGATCTTTTGAATCAAACGAACCATCCACTACTTTAATTAATGCTACCACTCCCAAATGTTCGTTATAGTAATTGTCAAAAACAAGGGCTCTGGAAGTTTTTTGTGCTGACCCTTTGGGGGCGGGAACTTTTTGAACAATTTTTTCTAAGAGTTCTGCAACACCCTGTCCTGTTTTTGCAGACACTACGAGGATTTCCTCTTTTTTAAAGCCAAAAGTTTTTTCCAGATCAGCAGCGATTTTATCGACCTCAGCATTTATCAAGTCGACCTTATTTAAAACCGGAATTATTGTTAAGCCCGCTTCCATAGCTTTATAGATATTGGACACTGTTTGCGCTTGTATCCCTTGCGTAGCGTCTACCACCAAAACAGCGCCTTCGCAAGCTGCTAAAGAGCGGGACACTTCATACGAAAAATCCACATGACCCGGAGTGTCGATAAGATTTAGCTGGTAGCCGTTGTATTCCATGCGCACCGCCTTTAACTTGATCGTAATGCCTTTTTCACGCTCTAGCTCCATACTATCCAGCGTTTGAGCCATAAGATGACGTTTGTCCACGGTTTTAGTGATTTCCAAAAATCTGTCCGCTAAAGTGGATTTTCCATGATCAACGTGGGCAATTACGCAAAAGTTTCTGATCTTTTGTTGTGACATGGGGCTATTTTACCATTATGGGCTCGTTTGGGTGCGATTGGAGTTTTGATATTCTTATCAGTAGAAGTAGTCCGATTATTATTAAAGAACCCTGTTGAGTTAAAATCAGGTTCCATGTATGTGTTATAAAGATGGCGGAGAGAACGTTAGTGACTAGTGTGGATGATACAAGAACAGCAGATACTGTTATGGCAGGAGCAAGTTTTAGAGCCCGAAACCATGTGAAAACATAGGCAAAAAGAGTTACAGAAGTAAGGGTAATCCAAAACCACTGCGATGAATTTAGACTTATGACCTGTAACACATCAGAAGGTGCAGTAATCAGTGAAAAAAATATCAAAAGCATTGAGCCTAAACCCATTCTAGCGGTAGTTACTACATCAGCACTTAGGGATCTGAGGACTTTTTTAACCAGGATTGTTTCGGCTGCCCATGAAAGAGTCGCTAAAAAGATCATAAATTCTCCTTTAGAGAGAGTTAGGCCTTTAAAACCTCCAACCATTAAGTTTCCGGCAAAAAGTATGAGGACTGCTAAGGCCTGGGTTTTAGTTATTTTTTCTTTAAGTAGAGGAATTGCGAGTAGTGCTACCCAGATCACTAGGGATTTTTGGATGATTGCTGCGTTAACGGCGGGGATTTGTGAAAGTCCTGTAAAGAAGAGATAAAAAGGGACAGAGCCGCCAACCAGTGCTACACCAACCAGCTGAAGAATTTGTTTTTTGGTAAGCGACCTTAATTCAGATCGCGTTTTTTGCCAGCTCCTCGATAATATACAGACCGATAATAACAAAAAACCCACCAAACTATTCTTTATGGTGGGTAGCATTATGGGGTTTTCAAATGACGCTACGGCAAACTTGTTTATAAAAATAGAAATGCCGGAAATCAGCGCGGTTAATAATGCTAGATAAAGTCCTTTATTTCGGTTGGGCATAGTAGTGTTTTAGCTGGGCCAAACTTGCTCGCCAGTTTTCTCATTGGTAATTACAATTGCTGCAGTTGGACAAGATTGTGCGGCCATTAAAATATCTTCCGGTACATCCTTGGAGCCTTCTTTTATAACGGCTTTCTTTTCGTTGTCCAGCAAAAAGGTGTCGGGGGACACTGCTACGCAGGACGCTGCCCCAATGCAAAGCTTGCGGACTACTTTAACTTTGTACTTACCAATTTGAATTGTTTTATCTTCTGTTTGATCGTTCATGCAATTTAATGTACACGAGTTTTTAGTTTCACACAATACATCGGCGGATTAAGTGTAGGATTTGAAAAGATTCGATAGGTTACTTCGGTCGATAGAAACTTTAACTAAAGGACTCTTTCTTATTTGTGGGATTTGGGATTCATAAGAAGGTTTTTCAACTTGGTAAAATATTCCCAGCGGGATTTGTTTAAGCCCAAACTCGTGGGCTTTTTCGTAGGCCGCCATTTTGTTTGTGGGATCGTACGACTTGTCTAACTGGTATGTATTATCCTGAAAAAACTGATGGGTAAATTGTTTATTAAAAGTGACGCAAGGTTGCAGGACATCGATAAATGAAAAACCCTGATGTTTATTAGCTTCAATGATGATTTGTGTAAGTTTAGGGATATCTCCCGCGTAAGCGCGAGCAACAAAGGTGGCACCAGCTGTGATTGCCAAGGCCACTGGGTTGATAGGTTGATCCAAGTTTCCTTGGGGGGTGGATTTAGTTATTGCTCCATGGGGTGTTAAGGGAGAGGCTTGCCCTGTAGTCAAGGCGTAAAGTCCATTGTCGTGCAAAATCACGGTTAAATTGTGGTTTCTCCTTGCGGAATGAATAAAGTGGTTTCCCCCCTCGCCAAAGCAGTCGCCATCCCCAGTGAATACGAAAACATTTAAGTTATGATTGGACATTTTAAGTCCACAGGCCACTGGTAAAGCTCGGCCGTGAAGTCCTTCGAAGGAGTTTACCTTCGTAAAACTTACGATGTGACTGTGGCATCCAATACCTGCCACTAAAGTTGTATTGGTGTTGTCCCAGCCTTCTGCCACCGCAGCGTTTTTAAAAGCTGCCCAAATTGGCATGTTTCCACATCCGGGGCACCAGGTGGGGGAGCAGGGAGTGGCGAGTTCTTGTAGTGTCATGCCGGATCTCCTTTCAAAGTCGCCTTGATTTTTTCTGTAATTTCTTCTACGAAGAAGGGTCGTCCGTCGTACTTTAAAAGATTGTTGCTAATCTGTATTCCTGTTTTTTCTTTAATAAGTCCACCCATTTGCGTGGAATAATTGCATTCGATGTTAAGCAACTTTCGAGATTTTTTTAGGTTCGACGCAATTTCTTGAGTAGGAAAGGGGCTGATCCAAGTTAGGTGTAAGTAATTAACATTGGGGAAATTTTTTAACGACTCTAAGATTGGGCCTTTGTTACTTCCCCACGATACTATGGTTAGATCGGCGTCTTTGGGACCGTAAAGCTTAGGACCTTGCATATGATCTTTCATACAGGTTTGTAGCTTCTGCATTCTTTTTTGCATTTGGAGGTTTCTTGTTGACGATTCATCTGTTGAATATCCCACTTCATCGTGTTCATCTGAGTTGGCAATAAAAAAGTTTCCTGATCCGGCAAAGGCGCGAGGGGAAATTCCATCGGATTCCAGTTTGTAGCGGCAGTAGTTGGGGTTCACACCGTCGATAATTTTACCCCGGTCAATTTTGTAATTTGAAGTACCAAAAATCTGGAAATTCTGGTCATTGTCGCAAATATTTCTGTCGATCAAAACAACTACCGGTGTTTGATAAATCTCCGCTAAGTTAAAAGCTTGCCTGGTTAGGTCAAAGGTCTCGTTAGCATCTCCTGCCGCCAAAATTATTTTGGGAAATTCTCCCTGGTGAGCATGGAGAATCATCCGCAAATCCCCCTGTTCATTCCAGGTGGGAAGACCTGTAGCAGGCCCTCCGCGCATTCCCTCAACAATTACTAAAGGCGTTTCCGTCATTCCAGCCAGCCCGTAACCCTCCGTCATTAAACAAAATCCTCCGCCGGATGTTGCTACCATAGAGCGTGCGCCGGCAAAAGATGCTCCAATCGCCATATTAATGGCGGAAATCTCGTCTTCCGGCTGTTTGTAGATGTATCCATATTCTTCTTGATGTTGAGCCAAGATTGCTAAAATGCCGGAAATTGGCGACATGGGGTAGATTGTTGCAAATTGCATTCCAGCAGATATTGCTCCCAAAGCTATTGCTTCATTTCCGTTTACTACTATTTGCGGGATGGTGGAACTTAAAGTGTTTGATTCTCTCAATACATCCTTTGTTTGTTTAGCAAAGTTCTTGATCGAATAGTCATATCCGGTCTGGAGTGCACTTATATTTGCTTGGATAGTTTCTGACTCTTTGTCGCCAAACTCCTGCTTTATCAGGGTTTTTAATCCATCGACATTTCCTCCCAGGATTCCGATAGTTGCTCCCAAAGCTACGGTGTTACTTAGGAGATCCTTCCCGCCGGATTCCTTGGCAATTTTTGACAAGGGTACAGGATACAAAACGATCGACGATTTAATTTTTGAAGTATTATATTCTTTATCGGCGTCAAATAAAATTCCTGCTCCGTCAACCAATTCCCCGCAATGTTTGTCGATTGTATCTTGATTAAGGGCAATTAAAAAATCGCATTTTAAAAAAGGTCCGGTTACAACGTCGGTCGACACGTTAATTTGCATAACGTTGTGGCCGCCTCTAATTAATGACGGATATTCAATGTAGTTGTAGATGTTAAAGCCCGCGCGGACTGCAAATCTGGCAAGTGTGAGTCCGGTGGATTTTACTCCTTGGCCGGCTTCACCGCCGATTTTAATGGAAAAAACCGGGGCAGGCATGGGTTTAAGCGAACCTTTCCTTGTAAATTCTTTCTTTAGGGCAACCAAGTTTTAATAAAAGTTCCGTAACGTCGGTAATCATGTTTTTGTGGCCGCACAAGTAGGCGCTGCATTTGCCGGCGTTGGGAAAATCTTTTTCCACCAGTTGTGTAATAAATCCCGTGGGACCTTTCCACGAGTCGCCAGGTTTAAAAAGACAAATCTGATAACTAAAATTAGGATATTTCTTTGTCAGGTCGTCAAAATAATCCTGCCAAAAAATCTCACCCTCGTGCGTTAGACCAAAATACAGCTTTACGGGTTTTTTAATTCCATATTCGACAAGAACTGCGTCAACTATGCACCTTATAGCACTTGCGCCTGAACCCGTTGCCAAAAACAAAAGATTTTCCGCCCCGTCGTTTTGATTAAAAGTGAAGGTACCGAAAGGACCAATGTAAGTTATCACATCCCCGGCCTTCAAGTTTTCAAAAAACTGTGAACCCGGACCTCCTGGGCGGGTATCCACCAAAAGTCCAAAGTGATTAGCGCCAGATCTTGTGGCTACTGAGTAAGCTCTAATGGTGTTTGGAGTAACCTTTACATTTATATATTGACCAGGTTTTAAAATAAAAGGTTTTTCGCTTTCAAACTCAAAATAGTGAAACTTGCTCGCCAAAACCTGCTTTTTTATCGTACCTGCCAAATTAAATTTTAAGCCAGTTGGTGCTGGCGCGGGCTTTTCTTCTTTTTGCATCGATTCATTTTGCCTCAAAACTACTTTAGAGTCCACCGCCCACACATCGTTGATGTTTACAATCACGGGATTAATTTCTATTTCTTTAGCCTCCGGTATTACGCTTGCCAGTTTGCCCATGTCCACAATTAATTTGTACAGCTTGTCCAGCGCATACGGCGGGTCTTCATCTTTGCCTTTCAAAACTTTATAGACCTTTGACTTTTGTACTAGCTCTTTAGCGTCGTCCAAATTAATAGGTAGCAAGCGCAAATTTTTGTCCGCTATAAGTTCTGCAAACATTCCCCCCGCTCCAAAAAGCATGACCGAACCAAAAGAAGGATCTTGTTTTAATCCCACAATTACCTCCACTCCGTTAGAAACATCTTTTTGAATTTGAAAACCCAAGTTCAGTTTGAGCGACGGTTTAAGCTGCTCCACTTTTCTTTCCATTTTGTGCCACGCGTCGTTTAATGCCTCCTCGTTTCCAATGCCTAAAATTATTCCGCCCACTTCCCTTTTGTGTAAAAGCCCTGGTGATGACAGCTTTAGGACTATCGGAAAGCCATTTTGCTTCGCAAACTGTTGAGCTTCTTCCAAAGTTTTTGGTAACGCGGTTGGGGGCGTGGGAATTCCCACCGATTTTATTAAGGTATCCGCGTCTAAATTATCAAGCGCTTGCTGTTTGTTTTCCAGTGCTTTTTTAATAATATTTTGTACGACGGGGGAAACTTGCGCCTGAGTAATACTATCAAGCGATGTGTTTACCTGCGTTGCACCGTCAAGCCTGTTGAGCTTATCCTTCTGGACCTTATAACGATACATTACCCCAATGGCAGAAATTGCCTCCTCTGGAAAACTAAAAGACGGAATTTTGTACTTATTCAAGATTCCTTCTCCGTACGATACTGATTCCCCGCCCATAAACGAACAAAAGATGGGTTTGTTGTACTTCTTACTTGCCTCACCAATAACCCAAGCTGTTTTTTCAATCTGCGTCATAATTTGGGGAGTCAAAAGTATTAACAAAGTGTCAACCTCCGAAAATCCCCCACCGCTTTTTTGCAAAAGCACATCAATTGCCTGCGCGTACCTGTCTGCCAAAGCATCGCCCAAAACATCCACCGGATTTAGAAGGCTGGCCGATCTTGGCAAAGTTTCCGCCAGTTTCTTTTTAGTTTCCTCGTCCAATTGGGCAAGCTCCAAACCCTCCAAAGCCACGGCGTCGGCGCTCACTACCGCGGGACCTCCTGCGTTGGAAATTATTGCTACT
>JBBAAW010000018.1:0-12063 GCA_041658075.1 Patescibacteria group bacterium | reverse complement strand
GACGCCCCCACCTTGCCCCCCGTAATTGAACGGCGAACGAAAAAAACAAATAATCAAAAAATTTACAACACATAACAGCACGATATGCGGTTCAAGAAAAAGTGCAATTTAACTTTTAATGGATGCACTTTTTCTTTCTCCCATATTTCGCACAAATTTAATTTTTAAGGAGTGTGCGAAACATCGCATATCGGCGTACATTGCACGAAATTTTTGATTCTTCACCTCGTTCTTTTGTGAAAAAAGAATCGGGTGACAAGCCACACAGACTTCTCTTGTCTACTTCGGATAACGGTTACGACGAAACTGTGTCTTTTCCAAAGCACAGCATCGTCGAACGCATGTTATCCGACATCCCAATTTCACTCTGGTTTCATTGGGACGGCGTAAACAAAGGTCTGCGTGGAGAATCAAAAGCTCTGCGCCAGCCCGTCTCACTCGTCTCTAGACTCGTGTAGCGGGACGCTGCGCTCTGGCTTGGTCTCAATCCCACTCGACCCTTTTGCGAAAAAGTGTCTCGTGTGGTTTCGACTCGCGCAACAGACGATATCCGGTTCGCTCGGTTGCCACCTCGCTCTCCCAAATTCATCAAAATACATATTGTTTTTTAATGGAATTTTGATAAACTTCGGATATCTCCACGTTATGTGAAATATACTTTTCCTTTTCGGGCTATCGCCCGTGCTTTACAAGAATGGAAAAAATTGATTTTTATTTTAAATTTAGGGGGGTAATATAGTGTTTTTTTCGCTTTACTCAGAAAATAACTTTATAAATTTGGCTAAAATAAGTACATTTTAGCCATTCTGTAAGATTTTACTCACTTCATCAGTCATATATCTATGACGGCCGATCAAAAAAAAGAACAATTTATAACTGCCTATACAGAACTTACGGACAAGATTTTCAAGTATTTTCTTTTTCGGGTTTACAACAGAGACGACGCCAAAGAACTAGCACAGGAAACATTTATAAAGGTCTGGAAATATATTGTCGACGGTAAGGAAATACAAAACATAAATGCATTTGTTTACAAAGTCGCGTATCATCTTGTTGTTGATAACTCCAAAAAAAAGAAAGAACAGTCATTAGATCTACTTTTTGAGAATGGCTTCAATGTTGAAGAAGAAAAATCACTAAGCACAGAAGACAAACGCGACTGTTTGTCAGCCTTTCAAGAAATTGAGAAAATGGATGAAACCTACAAAGAAATTCTTATACTTCGCTATGTAGATGACTTACCTGTCAACGAAATAGCGCAAACACTTGGCTTGAGTGAAAATCTTGTTTCGGTGCGTATTCACCGAGGTTTAAACCAACTACGAACCAATATTGAAAAATAATATGGATAAACTATTCAACAAAATTAAAAAAGTTCGTGATACAACCCATTTAACCTCAGATGAACACGACCAAATAGATCACGCGGTGATGTCATTTGTTGACTCACAACCAATAATAAATATTAACCAACCCAAAATTATGAAGTATGAATCGCCAAAACTAGAATTTTCTTTTTTTGGAAATTTTGGCAAAAAACTTGCATACGCCACCCTTTCCGTCATTGTTATTCTAAGTGTAGGAGGAGGAACAGTTTATGCATCAAACAGCGCCCTGCCAGGAGAGCTACTCTACCCTGTAAAAGTTAATTTTACCGAGGAATTGCAGGCGGCAATGAAATTATCAGATGAGGCAAAAGCCGAATGGGCCGTTGAACGGATCAATAGGAGGTTAAATGAACTGGAACAAATTGTTGGTGTACTCAACACCATTGATCCACGTGTTCTTGATAACGTACAAAAAAATGTTGGAAAATACGGCTCTGAAACAGTATCTGCCGCGCAATCATTAAACAGTGAGTCCGTATCTGAATTATTAGCAAAACTGCAACAAGCAAGCAAAACATATTCCAAAACTCTAGGTTCTATTTCGGAAAATTTTCAAAATGAAAAAAGCAACATAGCTCTAAACGCAATTCTTGATAATCTAGAAAATGCAGCAAAAGAAACTAACAAAATTGCACTAAGTTTTTTTGCAGAACAAAACTTTTTTCCAGACGATGAGAATACACCTTCAAACGGGCAGCAAAATATTGGGTTGATCACCGTTACAGCGCCTAAAGCAGGTACGCAATTGGTCTCTGGCATAGCCACAACCATAGCTTGGGTGGCCGTACAAGACGCAAGATCGTATGAAGTAACTATCACCCATCCAGGTGGCGAAGTAATTGGTCTCATCCATGGTCAAATCCGTAGAACATCAGATGCGCCATACCAGTTAGAGACGAGCGCCCTGTGGCCTGCTAACTACTATCACGGATCCGCCCCTGAACTCAACATCAACAAACTTGCACCCGGCTATTACAAAATTAAAGTAAGGGCGGAGGATTCTAACGGAAAAATATATGTTGGAGAATCTGCGAACTTTTCTATTATGACACCCGACGAAGATAGAGGAATACTGGCCGTAGAAATTAAAGATCAAAATGACAATTTGCTTAGTGGGAGCAGAGTACAAATTGAATCACAGACCAATAAACAAACGTACGATACTTTTGCTGAGTCTCAAGGTTTAGCCGTGCTAAATCACATACCACCAGGTATTTATAATGTTGAAGTAACTCCACCGAGTTCATACTACAACGCTAGATTCTCTGTCTATATCCAAGCAGGAAAAACAGCACATCGAACTGTGCGTGTGGGTAGCAAATCAGAACCACTCTCACAAAGCTATGAGGATATAGATGATTATGTGTCACCAACCATCAAAGTGGATATGGAAGACGTGCTACCAGATACAATATCCGCACATGAAAATTCTGGACAATCCATTTTGTTCGCACGTGCCAGCATACGACCCGACGACGCCATTGTGTTTCATCGATTAAAACTTGGTTGTGCCGGTGATAGTCGTGCACTGCAGGGAGCAACATTTGTTACAAGTAACGGTCTATCCGGACAAATGGAGATGCGTCCAACGCATGGCGGATTTGAATTGGAAATCGCGCAAAAAGATGTTGATTTGAAAATTGACAAAGATGAGACGGTAACAATTTCTCTTTTTCTAGATGTACGCGACCCTGATGAAGCAGTAAAATCTGGTGCACAATATCCAAGAAAAATATCATGCGGTCCGCAGGCGGTTACGTTTGCCAGCCAACGCACAGGCCGACTAATTCCACAAAAATATTTTGATGTCAATGCGCTCACTGCAATGCGCGCACTCAAGACTACGCTTATTAAAGAATAATAATGGAACAAAGACACCTTTTGATTAAGGTGTCTTGGCTTTTGGGCATTCACCCCCGACCCCTCTGCCCAAAAGCCAAGACAAAAATCAATTTTTTCCATTCTTGTAAAGCACCCTAACGGGTAAAAAGGAAAAGTATACAACACATAACAGCACGATATCCGGTTCGCGCTTGGCTAACGCCAAATGCTCACCCAAATTTTCACTCCACTGCGTTCCGTGAAAACTTCGGATATCGGCGACGTTATCTGAAATACATTTTTCTCTCTTCCGATTTGAACAAAAATTTGGCCAATTACTTTTTATTTCTTTGTATATGATTGGAGAGGGTAGATACGTGCCGCCAGAGGCACGAGATATAAAACAATTTAAACCAGAAGAATTGACGACCGAAGATGATTTTACTGAATTTTGGCTTGCATTTAGACGCAATAATCCATTTGTTTTACAAACGCCCGAGCGAGAAAGACGTACTGCGGCAATGCAAGCTAAAGCAGAACTACGTAACATGCAGGAACAAAACAAACCTACCCATATTTTTGGTGTTAAAGACAATGGCCAATTAATCGCGGCGGGTAAGATAGAAATACGAACTAAGGATGATGAAAAACACGGCTATCTATCTATGTTAACTGTGGATGAAAATTACAGAGGCAAAGGGTTAGCTAAACAACTTACTGATGTGCGCATGGAAATAGCACGAGATGAAGGATGTACACATATTGATACCGATGTTTTTACTGAAAATCCTATCGCACTCGTAACAAAACTCAATGACGGATATACTCTCGCAGATTTAGAATTCTATGGAGATGACAAAAAGGCGGGTAGGTTTGTTTTGTCCAAAAAAATTGACGGCAAGCCAGAATACGATAAAAGGGAGGGACCGCTTGGAGGACTGCAAGAATTGGAGCTGTCAGATTTATCTGCAATAAAAAATTTGCTGGAACAAGGGTGGGTGGGCATTGACGCCAAGAATCTTGGTGACTCAAAAGACAAAGATCCAAAACAATGGAAACTAATCATGGAACAAACGACGAAATAAAAAGTAATTGGCCAAATTTTTGAAGAGAAAAAAATGTACATCCGATAACAGCACGATATGCGGTTCAAGAAAAAGTGCAATTTAATTTTTAATGGATGCACCTTTTCTTTCTCCCATATTTCGCACAAATTTAATTTTTAAGGAGTGTGCGAAACATCGCATATCGGCGACGTTAGGCGAAATAAAATTTTTACGCTTTTTGTTTTTTGTGATTGAGTGATTGGCGAGGGGGGGGCGACGAGCGAGCGAATTGAGGGGAATAATGTGTTTTCGCCCATTGCGAAATGGGCAAAAAATTCTATCAAACTGGAGTAAAATTATTTGATTAACTCCAAAATCCTATTAATTTTTTGGCTAAAATACCATAAAAAAGGCACTATTGACAAATAGTATACTCATACGGTATACTACTTACAAGTATACTAATTAAACGCTACTAATATGCCTTTTATCAACCGTGAACAAGAATTAAAAGTGCTAAATGAAAAATGGCAATCCAGTATTGCCCAATTTTTTATTATTTATGGCAAGCGTCGCGTTGGCAAAACCGAACTGATTAAACAGTTTATCAAAGAAAAACCGGTAATATATTTTTTGGCCGACAAGCGCACTACCGCGGAACAATTACGAGAGTTGGGTCAAATCGTTGGTAATTACTTTAAAGATGAAATTTTAATCAAGAATGGCTTTGGTGATTGGCTGGAAGCATTTTCATATTTAAAAACAAAAACAACCACCGAACCTTTGGTTTTGGCGATAGATGAATACCCTTATCTTACTGAAAATGATAAATCCACCAGCTCCCTTTTTCAAAAAGGATGGGATGAATATTTAAAGAATACCAAAATATTTTTGATACTGTCCGGCTCAAGCATCGCTATGATGGAATCAGAAACGCTGAATCAAAGTGCCCCCCTGTTTGGCCGTCGTACTGGTCAAATTTTAGTTGATCCGTTAAATTTTTCTCAATCGCGAAAATTTTTCCCGGAAAAGAGTTTTTCTGATTTTTTAAATATTTATACCATCACCGGCGGAATGCCGGCGTATCTTAAACAGTTTGAGGGCGGCGGCGAAATGTCCGAAGAAATCAAAAAAAAGATTTTTAACAAGACCGCTTTTTTATACAACGAAGTAGAATTTACTCTAAAAGAAGAATTGCGAGAAACAAAAAATTATTTGGCGATTTTGCGCGCGATTGCTTTGGGTAAAAGAAAATTAAGCGAAATCGTCAACGAGGTTGGGCTGGACAAGGCCACCGCGAACAAATATATTTCCGTGCTGATTAATTTGCGCTTGGTGGAGCGAGAAGTGCCGATAACCGAAGACAAGCCAGACAAATCGCGCCGTGGTTTGTATAAAATTTCCGATAATTTTTTCGTTTTTTGGTTTCAATACATTTTTCCTTACAAAAGTTATTTAGAAATGGACAACTACGATTATGTGCTGGAAAAAATGTTTAGTGGTTTAAAATATGACGACAATGTAAATTTCGGTTTTAAGAGCATCGCCGCGCACGTGTACGAACGGGTCGCGGTTGAACTACTAATTGCTTGGCAGGATAATTTTTTTGCGTTTGAACGAGTGGGTCGCTATTGGGATAGCGACTTGGAGATTGATGTGGTTGGATTTAGTACGTCAGAAAAGAAAATAATTTTTGGCGAGTGCAAATGGTCGGAAAAACCGGTGGGCACAAATATTTATGAGGATCTGAAAAAGAAAGCGGCCAAAGTGGACTGGAATAAAAACGACCGAAAGGAATATTATATTTTATTTAGTAAGAGCGGATTTACAGAGGAAATGATAAAAATAGCGAAGAATGATGGCGTGTTTTTGGTGGAGAAGGATGTTTTGGTAGCCAAAGGCGATTCACAAGGGAAATAAATTTTTACACTTTTTTTGTGATTGGTGATTGGCGAGGGGGGGGGAAACAAGCGAATGAATGGAGGAAAATAGGAGTTTTCGCCAGTTGCGAAACGGTCACAAACTGTTTTATTGATAAGGCAAAACGAATACGATGCAATCGTCTAATTGAACAAATTATGGCAAACAGCAATCTTACAAACGCAAAAAGGGCAAAGAATGACGAGTTTTATACTCAGTACAGCGATATTCAGAAAGAGATTGAAGCGTATCTGGAATACAACCCCGATGTATTCCGCGACAAGGTGGTGTACTGCAACTGCGACGATCCGTTTGAGAGCAATTTTTTTCGTTATTTCGTGCTCAATTTCAACAAGCTTGGATTGAAACAGCTTATCACCACCAGCTACAAGCCCTCGCCTGTGGCCAACACACAGCTACAGTTATTTGGCGATGACAAAACCCTCACGAAATCAAAAGGCCGTCCTAAAATAACCGCCAACAAATTTATTATCAACGAAGTGAAAGATATAGATGGCGATGGCGAGTTCAACTTGAAGGATGTTGCCATGCAATTAAAAGCAAATAAACACAACGAATGGACGCCTCTAGAAGGCGACGGTGACTTCCGTAGCGATGAATGTATAAATTTGCTTAAACAATCTGACATCGTGGTAACAAATCCGCCGTTCAGCCTTTTTCGCGAATATGTTAAACAACTTTTTGATTACAATAAAAAGTTTTTAATTATCGGCAGTATTAATTGCATAGCTTACAAAGAAATATTTCAAAAAATTAAAAATAATGAAATATGGCTTGGTAATGGAATGGGACGATGGATTTCAGGATTTATTGTACCTAAATCCTATGACTTGTACGGAACAGAAGCAAGAATAGATGAAAATGGAGATAGAATTGTTGCCACCAATAGTTGTTTGTGGCTTACTAATCTTGACCACGGCCGCCGCCATCAACCATTGCCACTTATGACAATGGAGGAAAATTTAAAATATAGTAAACATAAAGAAATTAAAAATAAAAAAGCATATGATAAATATGACAATTACGATGCCATAGAAGTGTCTTTTACTGATTCAATACCAAGTGATTATAAGGGTGTAATGGGTGCGCCAATTACTTTTTTAGATAAATACAATCCTGATCAATTTGAGATTATTGGGCAAATGGCTACAACAAAAGTTGATGAATTTAATCATGGGTATCCATATATAAACGGACAGAAAAAATATGCCCGTGTACTTATCAAACATAAGAAAAAAATAAAAGATTAGAAAATTAATTTTTTGGAGATAATATGGACAACATGGAAAAAGAAATTGAAAAAATCAAGAATGAGATCAAAAAGCTTTGGAAAAGAGCCAATGAATCCAGTGAATCGGCAAAAAAGATGGCTTCAGTATGCAATCTGATTAACTCCTCATGGAGTGGGTCAGATTTGGTCGGTCATTCGGATTTTTTTTACGGAGATTTTGTTGCGCCACCACACAATAGACGATTTAGTATCGAGTGGGGTCTCATAAACGGTGTTCCGGAAGGGTGGTATGAGAAAAGTAATGAGGAAGTGCTTCAAAAAATCGAGAATGACACAGGTGTATCACCTAAAGATTTAGATAAAGATGCTGATTTTATTGCAGATGAATTTGAGAAGTTAAGAAAACAAACCATCATTTTATTCTCAGGTATCTCAAAAGAAGCGGCAACAGAGATAGAGAAATTTAATCTGCAAACAAAAATTGATATTTTTAATCAATATTGGAAGAGGCAGATAATGACAAGAGACAGTGGGGCAATCTACGCTGGAAGAAAAATACCGACCCATAAATATTATGGGGCTACCGCCTCATTTATCACGGGGGTGGCGGAACAATTAAACGAGTTTTTGTATTTGATTGATAAGGTGATCGCTCAAAATAAAAGTGTCGGACAGGGAACGCGAAACGAAGACGGTGGTAGGACTGCTTATGTTGATAAAAACACACTCTTACGCCTCAGCAGAATTGAAAACGACGATTTTGATGTAAGTAGATTGATAAAACTTTGTAATGAATTAGATGACAATTATAGTCTTGAAAATTATTACTCGTGCGCAATGCTTTTGCGAGCCATACTTGATCATATTCCGCCGGTTTTTGGTAAGATAAATTTCCCCGATGTATGCGCGCAACACGGAGGTCAAAGCTTTAAAGATATTATTAAGCCACTTAATGAAACAGCGAAAAAAATTGCTGACAATTACCTTCACACACAAATTAGTAAAAAGGTTTTGGCAGTAACAAAGACACAAATAAACTTTCAGGCGAATTTGGATATACTTCTAAATGAAGTTGCTATTATCCTTGAAAAAAAATAACCATACAATATTTTAATTAAAGTAAATGATATGAAAACAACCTTAAAAATTGATATCACTGTCAAAGATATTTGTGAAGGGTTTGTCTATAACGAACTGGAGGGCAAGGGTTTGTTTGGTTTATCTGGCAAGCTCACCATTCAGCCGGAATATCAGCGTAACTACATCTATGCCTCCGATGGTGGAAAAAGAGAGGCTGCCGTTATTGAATCGATACTCAAAGGTTACCCAATAGGCTTGATTTATTTTAATAAGATTTCTGAAAATAAACTGGAAGTTTTGGACGGGCAACAGCGTATCACCAGTGTTGGGCGTTTTGTGACTGAAAAATTTGCCATCAAAGACGAAAACGGTATGGAACAGAATTTTAGTGGCATGGCAAAAGATAAGAAAGCCAAAATATTAGAAACCAAACTTCTTATATATGAATGTGAAGGAACAGAAAGCCAGATAAAAGAGTGGTTCAAGACGATTAACATCGCCGGTGTTCCGCTCGTTCCCCAGGAATTGTTAAATGCGATCTATTCTGGACCATTCGTTACGCTAGGCAAAGAAGAGTTCAGTAACAGTCAAAATGCCAACATTCAAAAATGGAGCGCGTATGTAAAAGGCAGTGCAAACCGACAGGCATTTTTTGAGAGAGCTCTAGACTGGGCGAGTAAAGGAAATATTGATGGTTACATGAGTCTTCATCGTAACGACAAAAATATCAACGAGTTAAAAAGATATTTCAACAGTGTGATTGATTGGATCTCTAGTGTATTTACAGACGTAGAAAGCGAGATGTGTGGACTTGAGTGGGGACGATTGTATGAGTCATATCATAAAAAATCGTACAATCCAAAAAAGGTTTCGGAAGAAGCACAAAAACTGTATGGCGATCCGTATATCAAAAATCGCAAAGGTATTTTTGAGTTTATCTTAGGAGGTTCTACTGATACGAAATTGCTTGAGGTGAGAGTTTTTGATGACGCAACCAAAAAATCAGTATACAAAATACAAACAACAAAAGCCGAAAAGAAAAAAGAATCTAACTGCCCACTTTGCGCTCTTGGGCATGATGCCAATAATGAAAAAATATGGAGTTTAAATGACATGGATGCTGACCATGTAACGGCGTGGAGTAAAGGCGGTACTACCTCAGCGAATAATTGTCAGATATTGTGCAAAACACACAACCGGGCAAAAGGAAATCGATAAAAAATGTAATATGGCAAAAAATAATTTATATAATTCACTAATTGAGATAGGCCTTGAAGATTTTCTGAAAAAAAGAGGCGGTGGAAATATAATTGAAGAAAAATGGACGGTAAATTTGGACTCCTACGTCTCAACTTTTTCAGACAATCAAAAAGGAATACTGAAGAACAAAATAGAAAAGAAAAAGAATGAAACACATTCACAACATAATGACATATTCCACGAAATAAGCATCGCCTGCGCGTTTTATAATAACATTAATTTCTTGGAAGAAAACAATAACGTATCTACGCCTGATTTCCGGTCTGATAACACTAATGTAGAAGTGAAAACAATTAATAATAGCAATACGGAGAAGGAAAGATTGCACGAACTTGATAAAGGTCCGCGTTGCGAAATATATAAATATGATGAAAATCTGACAGAAAACTTCAGAAGTTCGTCTATTCAAGCCATAATTAAAAAATTTAAAGATCATGTTGAAAAAGCTAAAAAACAACTTGGTGAGGATGGCGGGCATATATGGGTTGTATATGCTGCTGACTCCCCTCCAAATTTTCATGAAGACAAAAATTTAAGATTAGAAATAGAAAATAATTTTGACGAGACTATTAAAAAATTGCCAAATAAAAATGGCCTTTGCATTCGCTACATCCACTTTGGCGATTTGCGAGATAAAATAGAAATAAGGTAATATGATGGCTACAGGGGGCATTCACCCCTTTTGTTCCCCTCTGCCCCCTTCCGCCATAGTGATTGACGCCCCCCCCTTGCCCCACCGTGATTGAACGGCGAACGAAAAAAACAAATAATCAAAAAATTTACAACACATAACTAATTATATCCCCGTCAACTCCCACCTGTGGATAACCAAAGAGGCCTAATTGGCCTCTTTGCCGTTGTTGGCGGTGTAATCAATAAACGGTTTGTTATTGGTCCAAACCGAATGGATGACGAGAACCATCTTGTGCATGACGGCGACTAAAGCGACTTTGTAGGGCTTGCCTTCGGAACGTTTCTTTTGAAAGAATCTTTGAAAAAGATTGGAATGGAGAACCGCGACCGAGGCGGCGTTGTAAAGTCTTGTCCGAAGTATCTTATTGCCTCGTTTTGAAATGTAGCCCTTGCCGCGGACAGATGTCCCTGATTGGTGAACTCTGGAATCAAGACCGACATAGGCGACTAATTGTTTTGATTGTTTGAATCTTTTGATGTCATTAACTTCGGCGATGAAGCTGACGGCGGTGATGGGGCCAACACCTGGAATGGTTTGGAGAAGTTTTTGTTCCGATTTTCTATATGCTTTAAGCTGTTTGTTTAATTCCTTGATTTTTTGGCTTAATACAGCTCCGATTTCTTGATATACAGGATTGAACTTGGTTTTTAAACAATCTTCTTTGTAATTAACATCAGCTTGCTGCCGTTTGTTCTTTAATAGCATATTAGCCAAGCTGTTTCGTTGCCGAACCAGACTTTTCAACAGTAATGTTTCTTTGTTTTCTTCAAAGACATAACCAACGCCAGTGGTTAGGCAGTAGCGAATTAAGGAAGCGTCTTGCTGGTCGTTTTTTACCCTGCGGAGATTGGTTTGGTTTTGTTTTTTAATGATGAGCGGGTTAATTACTTTAGTTTGAAAACCAACGACTGAACATTGCAGACAAAGACGGAGGTGGTAGCTGCCGGTTGATTCCAAACCAATCACCGTGTCCGTGTTTTGAAAATTATTCTTTCTTAAATGGCGAATAAAGGAATTGATGCCGAGTGTTGTATTGTTAAATTTCCTGCTCTCCGTTTGTTCGTCAAAACAAGCGTAAAAGTCGGCTTTAGCGACATCAATGCCGACAAAGTTGCTGAAATTAGTCATAAGTGGTAAGATTAGTTTGTTAGGTTAAGCGAAAAAGGGCAAAAGAAAAGAAGAGAGAAGAAAAGAAAACTGCGAGCAGTTTTTTCTTCACCTCCTTGTTAAAGCAAAAGCAGGTTCGTTGGTTATTCGGGGATGTGAGCCCCAACTAATTTATCCGCTTATTTAGCTTTAAAAGGAGGCCGCACGTTAGGCGACGGGGATATTAACCCCAACACGGCGATGCGCGGATCTCGCTTGTAAAAGCATACCACGAATGGTATGCTTTTATTATACGAACACGGCGTAGGCGGCAAAGCAGACCATTCCACTCTTCGTGGTAGCCCGACAACCCTATCCCCAACCCCTTTCCCTTATGAAGGGAAAGGGGCTTATGATTGGATTTAAGTTAACCTTACTTATCTGGTTCTCCTTCCCTCCATAAGGGAAGGAGATAGAGGTAGGGTTGACGGATTACCAACAAAACAAAAATTTTTT
>JBBAAW010000017.1:0-15459 GCA_041658075.1 Patescibacteria group bacterium | reverse complement strand
TCGAACTTTGGCTTGGGAAGATATTGATGAGGAGGTATTAGAAGAAGTTAAAGAGTTTGTGTTGGTCTGGAATACACTAGGCACCTTATAAGAGTATCAAAGATTAGTGTGTTGAAAAAAAGGCTTTTGCTATAATATACCAGTGATTCTTGATGAAAAAAGGCAAACAATTGAAACCTATAATAAATCAGTGGTCGATCACGCTAAAAAATTTGATGAGATGGGGGCCCGAACTGAGGATATTTTAAAAACCTTTTCCTATATTAAAAAACCGAACCCAAAAACTATTGAGCTTGGTTGTGGTAATGGCAGGGACGCAAAGGAGATCATAAAACATACTAATGATTACTTAGGACTAGACTTATCTGAGGAAATGCTTAGGCTTGCACAGAGAAATGTCCCTAATACTAACTTTATACTCGCAGATTTAGAATCTTATGTACTTCCAGAAGAATTAGACGTTATATTCGCCTTCGCTTCTCTATTACATTCCGATAAAAAGAGTGTTAGCGAAGTTTTAAAGCGATCTTGTAAGGCTCTTAACATAGGTGGGGTCTTCTTTATCTCATCAAAATATGGCCATTATCATAAGGAAACTATAGATAAAGAGGGTCATGGTCCAAAAACCTACTATTTTTACACACCAGAAGAGATAGAGAGAATCGCTCCAGAAGGATTAAGAGTTGTGTTTAATGAGACCCAAGATTTTAAGGGTCAAAAGTGGTTTACTGTTATTTTCCAAAAAACTTAAAGTGCACGAACTTATGTAGTAACTATCTTCTTAACTCCCCTTAGGCTAATTAAATGTTGTTATATCAACCACAAGTCGTGGCTCCCCTTGGCAGAGCTTATCAGAACTGGGGAGTGGGTTAGAGAGTTTGTGTTTGTTTAAGTTTCCTAGAGGCCACCCCAACACAGACGAACACATCGTTCGTTGCATTGGGGTGCCTCTTGGGCAGCTGGTTAATCCGTGCAAAGAAGGCGCCCAGTCACTTTTTCCAGTCAACGTACTCTCTGAGACCTTCATTCCAATGTGGAGCGTGGAGCATATTGCATAATCTTTTCATCCGCCGTGAGATATTTTGTGTAGTTGTTGGCTTTCCATCAGTGTTGAGCTCTGGTATCGCCCCCAGGACTTTCTGGGTTGTGGGAGATGTTCCAAACAACCCACGCCAACGAATAAGCACCTGGACATCCAAGGCGAACTGAGGGAACCCCGAGGCTATATTGTTAAGCACCCTGTGTAGTTCCTTCTCGTAGCCCTTCTTGAGAGGAAATTTCCCTGGGGGTAGGCGCAACGCCTCATATACCAACACAGCTTCAGGATCCACATCACACCTCCGTAGGTTTGTGATATTCACAACCCATACATTACTGTTAAATACTCTAGCGGATTAGCTAGGCACCCCCATTTTACAACAATATATTAGTTCTGTAAAACTATAGGATTACGTCAGTCCGAGTTCACATTGTGGTAGGCAATATTGATGCTGGTATACCGACCAAGAAACGTGTTTTCTCATACAGAACTTTATACGAAGCTTGATGCATGTGTTTGCTGAGGTGGATTAGGGAGTTTGTGTTGGTTTAGTGTCGCATGTGGTATAAAAGTCATTTATGATCTTCTTATCCATTGGTATCATTTTCAGTCGCAAAGCCTGTTTAATGGTAAAAAGCTTCATGTTGGCCTGCGAATGCGGAGTAAGTTTTACATCGGTTGGTAAGGGTGAAGTGTACATAAAGTACGTCAGTTCTAAACCTTCTTTAGGGGAAAAGTTGTATTCAGCCATAAAATCATAGCTTTTCAGATCATAGTTAAGTTCTTCTTTTATCTCTCTGACTAGGGCTTGTTCTTTTGTTTCACCTTTTTTAATAGATCCGCCAAAGAAGCTCCAGTGTTCTCCATGCTTTTTTATTCTTCTTCTGTCTTCAAGAAGGATTTGACCCATTTCATTATACAAAATTAGACCTGAGCATTGAATATGCTTCATAGTAAAATTATACATCAGTTCGAATCTACGTGGCTCCGGCGGTAGGATTCGAACCTACAACCATCTCCTTACTCGCTCCCCCATATTTCCATGGGACGCGGAACTATCTCTTATCCATGTCCTGCCGTGACGACGGATCGTCATGACGGGGTTTAGGACCCGGGTACATAGTTTCTGAACCTTCCCGCTCAAAACTCTAAAGCGTTGAGGGGCTCGGCTGCGGATTACCATATTCTTTGACTAATCAAAGAACTTAGGCTTCCCGCAATTCTCTCGGTTTTCATTCTGAGGTTTCCCCCAGACGCTGCTAAGCACTCACAGGGAGCCGCACTGCCATTGTGCTACGCCGGAACAATTGTGCCAATATTTATACCATATTCGGCGAGAAAATCCCAGCCAATGTGTTAAGAAATTTAGGGATGACGGGTTAAGGGTTTTTTTCAAGTCGGCTTAGATTATAAAAGGTAAAAATGGTATGGACGATCATAAACCAGCCCGGAAAAGGAATGGTAACGCCGGCGATTCCTAAAGTCGTATTAATTAAAATTGGTAAAGTTATAGAGTGCAGACTTACTTGAAACGCTTTAGAGTAACTGCCCGTGACGCTTTTATAGGTGAGCCAAAGACCAAGGGCAAAAACGGCTAAATAAATGAGTCGCCAAACAAAAAAGTTAAAAAGGCCTGTGAGGGCAAAAAAGCCCGCGGTGAAAAAGCCGGCATATTTTGCAATAAATAAGAGGGTTTGGGAAAGCTGCTGCATTTTAGGGTAGTCGATGCGGGTTTCCGGAAAGTCTTTTAAGGGTGCAGTCTGTACGCTGTTGCCGTTGCCTACAATTACATAGGAGTTGTTAATAAGCATTAGCGAGTTATATTTCTCCAACGCGTCGATCTCGCCTTTTGGGTCTATTACTACTAGATTTTTAGGTAGACCTGTTTCTGCGGATTGTTGTGGTGTTTTGTTGGGACGTAGCAATGCAGAGGGAGTTTGGGCAACGAGGGGAAATTCTTTGTTGGCGGTAATGCCTCCAGGTGCTATGGTGAGGACTAAATCGTGAGGAAAGTTTTGCGTCATTTCCTCTGCCGACTCTGTTAAGTCGTTCTTTACTGACAGTGAGTAGTTTAAAACGCCCGCTACGCTACTGATCAAGACAAGCAACAATGACAAAACGATATAGTACTTAACGCTAAATTTAAGTCGCGCTTGCAGAATGTCTTTGTAGTAAACAGGGCGAATAAGGCTTAAAATAAAGGCGCGGAAGAAGGTTTTCATGGTGTACTATTTCCCGGTCAAACCTCTCATTAGGGGTTGGGTAACATCCGAGATCATAAGCGAACCGTATTTTTGACTGTTGGCTTCTACATAAGTAAACTGCTTATCTTTTAACGGTCTAAATTCAAAGGATTCTCCGGGTTTTAAGTTTACACCGCTTTTTAGTGCCTCGTGAATCGGCAGAGTTTGTAAAATTCTAATATCCTTGTTGGTTTTATTGGTCCAGATAATCTTGCCGCCGGTAAATCCCATGGCATCGGCGGGTTTAAAACCGTCGTTTGTAAAGTCTATCTGTACAGTTTGTGTGCGCAGCATGTAATTTTCTTGTTCAACAAACTGAATCTCCGATAGAGTCTCCTCATTTGCGTTAGGAGGTGCGGGCGTGGTTCCCACCTTTGGCGGGATTGGGTAGCCCGCATCGTCGCGCAGATTAGGGTCGTACTCACCGTAAAAATATGGCTTTCCTTTATTTTCCGGACTTGGAGTCTGAGGAGCGTACTCAGTGGGCTGTGTCTCTGCTGTTTCGGGTTCCTTTGGTTTACCGCTTTCAAAAACCTTTTCTTCAACTTTTTTAAAACCGGCAGGAACATTATTTTCTGAAGCAGGTTGAGAAAGAATTATTGCTATAAAAACCAGAGTAATAACTAGACCTAAAAAGAAAACCGGCGCGTTTCTTTTTATAAAATCTTTGAGCGACTGCATAAGGTTATGATAGCATTTTATTTACGCGATGCTATCTCTGTAAGAGGTGTTATAATTTTAGCAGTTTATGGCAACATATATGGTGCGACTCTTTAAGATATTTTCATTTTTTTATATAGTATCTTGTGCGACTCTTTTCGTAGGCGACTTTGGGATTCATAGAGCTTACGCTTTTACCTGTACCACATCGTGTCCGGCTAGGGCTCAAAAAGTTAAGCAGGAGCTTGCGGATTTAAAAAGCGCGGGGGTTAGCACTTATATTTATTGGCAGTACTCTGGCAGCTGTTCGGTTCCGTGGCAAGATTCGAACGACCCTTACTCCTTTTTCCAAGGAGATCCACTTTGTGAAGTGTTTAAAGAGGCTGCTGCTTCCGGTATGACGATTGGTGTGAATGCCCATCACTTAAGCACTCACATCGGAGAGGCGGACCAACTTGCCTACTTACACAATGACTGTGGTGTCTCTATTGTCCGCTTTTGGGCGTATCCAAACATTGGAACTGGAGCTAGTACTGCCAGAGCTACCGTAGATGCCATTACTGCAGCGGGTATGAAAGCTATACCGGTTATTTGCGACTATTCAAATACTTGCACCGACTTGGGTATAACAGGGACAACGCAAAAAGATCCCACCAGTTGGTATCAAACAGAATATAGAGGTGCCTATAGGAACTACGCTCTGCAGTTAAAGAACGCACTGAGTGGGGCCAGTTTATTTGGTATTGAGCTTCTAAATGAGCCTCATTGTGGAGGACAGGCAGCCTGTGTTCAGCCTTACTCGAGTTGGGCTAGCGATATGGCAAGTGCATTAAGTGGGTTTACCGTGGGTATAGGACAAAAGGCTAGTGAAAATACTACCAGAGGAGACAGCCCTGGGGCGGGCAGTCCTCCGGATTTTACTGTTAGCAATGCTTCCGTTGGGATGGCGTCAGCCCATTATTATAATGCGTCTGAGAAGGCATTAGCGCTTACTGCTGCATCTCAGGCGGGTGCCTTAGGTAAGACCTTTTATATCGGTGAGCGGGGACTTACCTGCGATGGTTCTGACGGAGAAGCCCCCAGCGGAGGAGGCGGTGGGGGAGGTATTGAACCCGTTCAGGAACCGACTTGCGAACCCGGTAAATACAAACTAACCATAAAAGGAACTATCAAAAGTTCTAACGTTTTTTTGCAGTCAACCGATGCTACGACCAATGAAACTATATTCACGGATGTAAGAGCTGCATCTGCGGGGACAGCAAAAGGTATTCCTTACGTCAAAAATGTGCCGGTAGATGGGGCATTTATGCAGTTACACGACAGTCAAAAAATACCTGGTCATGCTTACAATTCCGGAACTATCGACGGGATGCTCAAGCAATCGTACAGGATCGTAACAACCAAACCGGGCGGGACTTTCATTATTAATGCGGAAAGCCATTGTGGTCCTACAGGCAATGTTTATAGGGACGACTGGCGTGGGACAGGTTATGAGCAGTATCTAACAGTCAGCTGCGCAGACAAGGTTAATGGGGAATCCTCTGCGCGTATGATAGTGAAAGACGTTTTAGGTTACTTACTCAATCTGCAAGGCACGGATAAAGAGATTGAGGTTGACTTGGGCGATATAAATGTAGATTGCCAGGCTGTTCCTAGGAAAACTTATCCGGGTGTTTCCATGCCGGGCGGGAATGTAAAAATTGCGCAAAGGTCAAGAGAGGTTTACCTAGCCTGCAGTGGCACCAATAGAATAACAAGGATGGCTTTACCGGGTGTTACTGGTATCGACAGAGGGTGGAACATGGACCTGATTTTTAAAGACGAGTGGGATAGGGGTTTTTTGGGTTTTGTGACTGGTCTTGCTAACTGGATTAGCAGTCTTTTTGGAAATTGTGGTGTCGATGATACAGCTTGTTGGGGTACTTGGTTAGAAAATCACACGCCTTTTGAGGGTCGTACTGAGGGTAGGGTTGATATACAAACTCAACTTTATGCAACAGAAGAACACGCTATTCTTATCGATACTCTCCTCGGGATAAAGGAAACGGTTGCGACTAGGCCTCTTTACTTTCTCAAGGGAGCGCCTAGTACCTATAACGGTAGGGAGATTGAAACCTACAACGGGTATGAAGAAAAACCGCAATTGGTAGATTGTGAAAACTTCAGAAGATGTAGTCAGACTCTGAGTGATCCAGGTTACCCTATGGATAATATGCAGACCTGTGGAGGTACAGCTTTCACATTAGGTGTACCGTTTGGCAATGTAATAAAGACAGTAGCTGGAGAGATTGACCCAAACTTATCCGGGGATGCGGTAAGGTATAGGGAGCTGCCAAAAAGCAGGCAAGCCTGTGCGGATAAATCTACTAGTACAGATGTTATTATCACTATTGCCGATATTATGCCCCCGGAAGGTTATTGTGGTGATATGGACGGTAACGACAGAGTAGAGGGTGGGGAGATGCCTTGTCCGCAATATTTTTCATGTGGTGATTATAACGGGGATGGAGATACTACGGATGCTGGGGAGAGAAGCTGCGCTGGTATTATGGTGGAGTCGTCAACGCCGGGGGATTACAGCGTGCCCAGCCCTTATAAGTACGATATAAGATATTTTCCGTACAATCTGCTATACAATTCCGAAACCACCAACAACTCCGAGGCAGAATCTCAGACTAACCAGACAGCAGATAGTTATAATAACGTTTGTCCCCACGGGGATCTCGCCCATGGCGGTGATGGTACGGGATACCACTCTGCCGACAATGCAAAACCTGCAAACTCAATCTGTGAAGGGGTGAAAGGGTCTTACGCGTTTAAACAGCAGATAGAGACAAAATTTCCTTGTACCGACTCACTTTGTTTTAAAACTAATGAAAATTTAGAAACTACCGACTATGATGCAAAATACCCACCATCAAATTTGTTGGCAACACCCCAATTTCCAAGTGGCACGGATTCTCGTGCAATTGTAGTGCAGTCAGTTGCGCAGGTTGCACAAAATGTTGCAGATTCCGTAGATAATAGAGGAAATTTCTTTAGGATCGGAGTACCAGACAACCTTTGTAGCTGCTCGTTAGTAGAAAACGGAGCTAACGCTGATATTGGTTTGGCTAATTGTTTGGGCGACGCTTCTTTGGGCAGCGTTCCAAAAGCAAACCAACCTGCAAATATATTTGATCCAACAAGGGATGAGAAAATTGGCGGGGATGCTCAGTTAACGTATCTCGATCGGGGACCCGGTATCTCTCGTACCGCAGGTGGGGCAGATTGGGAATTACAGCAAAAACTTTTGGCAACCAAAGGCTCACAACAAGATGCGCATTACGAACAATCGACCAAGACCTTCTCGTTTTCTACAGCGGTGGGTTATTTAATGGATGCCGTTTCATGTGCCTTTGGTGACGGTAGAGTTGTGAATAATCCCGAAGGAGATATTACTAGAGATATTAACTGTGGACGTGTATTAAGGACGACCGCTAATAATACCAGTAAGACGCGGGGGTCTCTGCCCCCATTAGTGTCCGGTGGTTTGGCGTTGCTCAACGCGTTTGATCCACCGTTTGAAGACCAAACTCAGATTAAGTCTGTGAGTGTTGTTGACAGTACCATGACTAAAGCGGAGCTTACAACGGACGGCAATCCCTATGGTTTTAATTTAGCGAACATCAATGATACCGAGGTTCCCGGATCTCAAGGTAGTGGTTACTTAATCAATAAAGGGGATTACGGTAAAAAAGTTCAGCGTGATAAATTTATGAATCTAGTGTCAAACCCTATTTTTGTTGGAGCCGCCGCACCTGCGGTTCCGCCGGTACTTACTGGGTTATGTACAACTACTGCCAATACCTGCAATGCAGGTCCCTCTGGTACTGCCTTTTGGAATAATCAAACGGTGGTTCTTAACAGCGGAAGCGATGTTCTTGCTGGAGTATCAAGCGGGGTAAAAATATCGGGGACTATAAAAATTAGAGACCCTTTTACATATGATAATAGTTTGGGGTTTTCTCCAAGTACGGTGTTAAACGTATGTATGAGCGCTAGTAACGCGGCTTGCAATAACACAGGACCAGGTTTGCCCACAGATCCTAGACTGACGATCACCGATACTACGGGTAGATCAGGTACATACGTTTTGGATCTCGCAGCCATTGCAGCAGCATGCCCGTCTCTAATAGGTGATATAAAATTCGACTTTATAATACCCAGCGGTTATAGATATAGTATCGATCCTGTAAATAGCGCCTGTTTTTCTCCGAGCGGTGTCGCCGGTGTTGCTGACTCCAACACTTGCTACCAAGGTTATGTCTGGTCACAAGTTCGTGGTGCCGCCACTGGGTGGGATGGCAATACATTCTGTGGAGTAGGTATTGATTGTGATGATAGAATAACAAGAAAATGGTGCGATACCGGAGATGCAGATCCGTGGATAGATATGGCATGTAATAAACCAGGTTGCAGAGATTCATCATGCTATGTCCACAACGATGGTACACAACTTCCGGTGAGGGGGGATGCAGTATCGAAGGCCTATTCAGGTAACTGTTACGCCTGTGGTTTTGGTCATCCTCTTGGTTTTACGCAGGTAGCGTGCGGTACGACAATATAGATTAAATAGTGCAACTTTGCCAAAAAGAGCCAAAAACGTTAATATACCCCCATGCTAAAAGAAATTCTTAGTGTAAAAGACCTTGCCGTTAAGGTGGAAGCCCCGCTGGTGCGGGGTGACGGAAAGTTTATCTTGAACGGAGTTAACTTGCGGGTTGGTGCTGGAGAAACTCACGCCGTTATGGGGTTAAACGGAAGTGGTAAAAGTACATTGGCTCAAGTTATTGCGGGCAATCCGGGTTATCAGTTCGACGGTGGGAAAATTATGTTTGACGGGAAAAACATTCTCGACTTGTTACCCCACGAACGGGCCAAACTTGGAATATTTTTATCTTTTCAATATCCTTTAGAAATTCTCGGAGTTAATGTAGCAAGCTTTCTACGCATGATTTACAACAAAAGGTTTGGAGAAAATATATCGCCGATAAAGTTTAGAACGCTACTAGAGGAGAAGATGAAAATTATTGACATGAAAAGCGAGTTTTCCGAGCGTTATCTGAATGAGGGTTTTTCTGGCGGTGAGAAAAAAAGAATGGAAATATTGCAAATGTTAATTTTGGAGCCAAAACTTGTGATTTTAGACGAGGTGGATAGCGGGCTTGATGTGGACGCTTTAAGAAGTGTGGCTAATGGAGTAAATTGGCTTCGTCGGAAAAATCCGGAAACCGCCTTTATAGTAATTACCCATTACGCCAGGATTTTAAACTATATTAAACCCGATCACGTTCATATTATGCATGGCGGAAAAATAGTAAAATCCGGGGGTTTTGAAATCGCAGAAAAATTAGAAGAGAGTGGCTACGGGGAATTTGGTACAGAGGAGTCCGGTGGCGGCGCGGTAAACTAATCGACCGCTATTGTTTTGAACCATTTACTATGTCAACACTTGATCGAGCCAAAAAAGTCAACTTAAAGAAAATTAGGGATGACGGCGTTAAGCAGGTTAAAGACATCGGACTAGGTAATTATAAGTTTGGTTTCTCCTCGCCGGAGAATTACGTTTATAAACCTCAAAAAGGACTAAGTAAAGAAGTCGTACAAAAAATATCTCAACTGAAAGATGAGCCCCAATGGATGCGGGATTTTAGACTAAGGTCGCTTCAAATTTTTGAGCAAAAAAAGATGCCAACGTGGGGCCCGGATTTGTCGCACATAAATTTTAACGATATTTATTATTACATAAGACCCACCGAGAAACAGGAAAAAAACTGGGAAGATGTTCCCGCGGATATTAAAAAAACTTTTGATCGACTCGGGATTCCGAAAGCAGAACAAGAATATTTATCGGGGGTGAAAGCGCAGTACGAATCTGAGGTGGTTTATGGGTCACTTTTAAAAGAGCTTTCAGACGAAGGCGTAATTTTTTTGGATACAGACAGCGCACTTCAAAAATTTCCTGAAATTTTTAGAGAGTGGTTTGGCAAACTTATTCCACCTTCCGACAATAAATTTTCTGCTTTAAACAGCGCGGTTTGGAGTGGCGGTTCGTTTGTTTACATTCCAAAAGGGGTTCACGTTAAGCGACCGTTACAAGCTTATTTTAGAATTAATGCCAAAAATATGGGTCAGTTTGAGCGCACTTTGATTATTGCAGACGAGGGCAGTTTTGTGTCGTATTTAGAAGGGTGCAGTGCGCCAATGTATTCCGAGGATTCATTACATGCCGCGGTAGTAGAAGTTGTAGTCAAAAAGAATGCCCGCGTTCGTTATACAACTATTCAAAACTGGTCGGGGGATGTTTATAACTTGGTAACAAAGCGCGCCAGGGTTGATGCGGGGGGTGTTATGGAGTGGGTTGACGGGAATATCGGCTCTAAAGCGACCATGAAGTATCCAAGTTGTTATCTGGTTGGCAAAGGCGCGCGCGGAGAAATGCTTTCGATAGCCTATGCCGATGAAGGCAAACACCAAGATACCGGTGCCAAGATGGTTCACCTTGCTCCAAACACATCATCCAAAATTATTTCCAAGTCTATTTCTTTAAACGGTGGTCGCACAAGTTACAGAGGATTAGTTCAGATTTCAAAGTCGGCAAAAAATGCCAAGTCCAAGGTTGAATGCGACGCGCTAATTTTAGACGAGAGATCAGCTTCCGACACATTTCCCGTTATGAGAATCAACGAAAGTTCCGCTACTGTTGAGCACGAAGCCACAGTTTCTGAGGTCGGACAAGAGAGACTATTTTATCTCATGTCTCGGGGACTAACGGAAGACGAGGCCATGAGTTTGATAGTAAACGGTTTTATTGAACCTATTGTTAAGGAGCTGCCTTTGGAATATGCGGTGGAACTTAATAGACTTATTGAACTTGGCATGGAAGGGTCGGTGGGATGAAAAAGGAAGTTGTAGATTTTAATAGCGCGGATGTTTTGACTCGGTCACCCAAGGAGGATACGCTTTATAACATACAGTATGACGGGAGCAGGTGGGGTCAGAAATCGTTGGCGGTGATCCTCAGTGTTCCAAATGTGTCCTGCAAGCTTTATTGCGGATATAAATTATCGCTTGGCAATGTGCTCGATCTAGTTACCACGGTCATCCATAAAGCCCCCAACACTGTTTCTGACACCACAATTCGGGGGGTTTTGTTCGATGGTGGAGTTTCAAACTATCAAGGTAAAGTAATCATCGAGAAGACGGCTCAAGGTTCATCATCTCAGCTTGACGATAGAGTGTTAGTTGTTGGTAACGCTACACATAATCACGCTGAGCCCATTATGCAGATAGAAGCCAATGATGTTAACGCGTCGCACTCTTCCTCTACCAGTCGTGTGGATAAAAACCAGGTATATTATCTGGAAAGTCGTGGGCTTTCCCGTGAAGAGTCGCAAAATTTACTGATCGACGCGTTTTTAGTGGCGCACCGAACGAAGTGAGGTATAATTACAAAATGCTTGACGTTCAAAAAATAAAGGCGGACTTTCCAATTTTAGGTCGACGAGTTAACGAACACGATTTAGTGTATTTGGATAATGCTGCGACCACTCAAAAACCTTTGCAGGTTTTAAATGCGGTTGACGACTATTACAAAACCTGTAATGCAAATGTTCACCGTGGTTCTCACACCTTGGCGGACGAGGCCACTTCCCTTTATGAGAAGTCGCGGGAAACGGTAGCCCGTTTCCTTGGCGCTCAAAAATCAGAAGAAATTATTTTTGTAAGAAATACCACAGAAGCAATAAATTTGGTTGCCTATGCTTATGCCCAAAAGCACTTACAAACTGGTGACGAAATTCTGCTGGGAATTTGGGAGCATCACAGCAATTTAGTTCCATGGCAGCAGGTTTGTTTAAAAACCGGAGCTAGGCTTGTTTACATGTATCCAACCAAAGAGGGGCTTTTTGACTTTAACGCCTACAAAGCCAAGCTAAACAAAAGAACTAAACTAGTCGCGGCAACGCAAGCCAGCAATGTTTTGGGAACTATATTTCCCGTTACGGAAATAGTGTCAGAGGCTAAAAAGTTTGGAGCGGTAACAGTTATCGATGGAGCTCAATCCACGCCCCACATGTCGGTAAATGTTAAAAGCATGGGCTGTGATTTCTTTGCTTTTTCCGGTCATAAGATGTTAGCGCCCATGGGAATTGGCGCGTTGTATGTTAAGTTGGACATGCTAGACAAATTGGATCCTTTTATGACGGGCGGAGCAATGATCTTAGAAGTGGACGAACAAAACGCCACTTGGGAAAATCCGCCTTATAAATTTGAGGCCGGTACACCTAATGTTAGTGGGGCAGTAGGGTTGGCGCGAGCTATTCAGTATTTGCAAGAGATTGGTATGGGAAATATTAGAAACCATGAAATAGAAGTTACTAAGTACGCATTGGAGTTTTTCAATAAAGCGCGCATCGCAGCTCCAGCCCTAAATATTTTAGGTCCTATAGACCCAACACAAAGAACAGGTCTTATTAGTTTTTATTACAACGGACTTCACCCTCACGATGTTTCGGCAATTTTGGATCAGCAAGGCGTGGCAATTCGTTCGGGTTTTCACTGCGCCATGCCCCTGCATTTAAAGCTGGGAATTGGTCCAACTTGTAGAGCCAGTTGGTATCTGTATAACGATAAAAAGGATATTGACGCGTTAATGGAGGGAGTTTTAGAGGCGTCGCGCCTTTTACTGTAAGAATACTTTAGCATTATATGCATATCATATGAGCGATCAAATCTACCGCGAACAATTTATGGAAATTTTTAAATCCAACGCTAATTTTGGACAAATGGATTCACCCACCGTTACAGCGGACCAGGTAAATCCTATCTGTGGCGACAAAATGACTCTTCAATTAAAAATTGAGAACAATAAAGTGGTCGACGCAAAATTTACCGGTGTTGCTTGCGCGGTGTCTAAAACTTCTGCATCAATAATAACCGATGAAATAAAGGGTAAAAGTTTGGACGACTTAAAAAAACTAACCGAGCAGGATATGTTGGCGTTAATTAAATTTGACCTGACATTGAGCAGGCAGCAATGCGCGCTTTTGTGTTATCATGCCCTTAAGAAAGCTTTGGAAAACTATGATAAAAAGTAAAGCTACGCCAGGTAAAACATCGACAAACAAGAAAAAGCGGCAGACCGTTTTCCGAGACAGCAACTTGGGTGAAGTGGTTTTTAAGTATCCAAAAACAGTTGAGGTTTTATTAGATTTTGGTTTGCACTGTGTGGGTTGTGCAGCCATGCATTACGATACTGTTGAAGCAGGCGCTCGTATTCACGGTTTTAAGGATAATGAAATAGACGAACTAGTAATTAGAATCAACGAAGTGATAGAATTTAGCGAGTAACCCCCGCTCGTCATGGCGGGGTGATGAGGTAAAGTTATGTCAAACAAAATTACCAAAATTGTGATCGATAGAAAAGCTTGCATTGGCGCAGCAACTTGCGTTGTGGTAAATCCTCAAGCATTTGACCTGGATAACGAATCGATAGCAATTATAAAAGGCGGCGCGTTACAAACGGGTGACGAGCTTTTATTAATGGCAGCGCAGGCGTGTCCTGTGTCGGCCATTTTTTTTTATGACAGGGAGGGTAACCAAATTTACCCCACGCCTAAAAAATGAAATTTATTATACGACTTATAATTAACGCTTTAGCTGTTTATCTAACTTCTAATTTGCTTGCGGGCATTTCAATAGACGGTTTTGTCACAGCAATTGTAGTGGCGGTTGTCTTAGGGATTGTGAATACTCTGGTTAAACCCATATTACTTTTACTTACGTTCCCTATTAATTTTCTGACTCTTGGTCTGTTTACGTGGGTAATTAACGCTTTAATGGTTGTACTTGTGGATTATATTGTGCCCGGGTTTTCAGTGAGTTCATTTCTTTGGGCACTTCTGTTTAGCTTAGTGCTTTCGGTAATTTCTTCCATCCTTAATAAGATGATAAAATAGTCCCATGTCTACACAAATATTAAGTGATAATATGGAGTTAACTCCAAGTATGAGGGCTTTGGTAGAGCAAAAGTTAACGCCTCTTTTAGCTCATGTCGAACAGAGGGATCGTAATGAGGTGAGCTTAAGAATTGTAATGAATAAGGCGCAAGAGCAGGAGAAGATGTTGGCAAAAATCGAGGCGACCATAGATGGAAAAACTTATTTTGGTGATGATTCGGATTTTACTTTAGAGTCTGCATTAATAAAGGCAATTAACGAAGTCGACAAGCAGTACTTAAAGGATAAGGAAAAAGCTAAAGAGCGTGACTACGAAAAAAACAGGGATTTAAAGCGTTTTGACGGTGGAGACATTGGTACGGCAGACTCGGATACATCTTTGGGTGCTTAGCTCAGTTGGTAGAGCGGTCGTCTTATACACGATTGGTCCCAGGTTCGAGTCCTGGAGCACCCACCAATTACAACTCCTCAAGAATCTCTTTGTTTCCCGACTTTTTAATGTCCATGTACTTTAAATATTTCTCCGTAGTAGTAAGGGTTTTGTGTCCGGCAACCCGGCAAACAGTTTGCAGGCTTACCCCCATTGCCAACTGGTGACCGGTAAAAGTGTGGCGAAAATCGTTAACTTTAGCGCTTTTAAGTCCCGCGCGCCTAAAAAGCCGTTCCATAGAGGAGCGAATATTTCTAATTAATATGGCCTTTCCGCTTTTAGTGGTAAATAAAAACGGGCTTTCGATTTGTCTTTCGACTTCTAAAAATTCCTTTAAAGTTTCTTTTGCCTTGTTATTTAGCGGGATTACCCGTTCTTTTTGACTTTCCTTTTTGGGAATAAAAACTGTGGCGGGTTCCCCTAAGTCCAGATGCGCAACTTCCATTCCCGCAAGCTCAGAAATTCTAATTCCTGTCTGTAGCATAAGTTCCACTATGGCGCGGGTTTTAAGGTCTTTTCTGGCACATTCTCTTAAGGCTAGGCACTCCGTTTTGCTAAAAATATTAGGTGCTTTAGTTTCCAACTGCGGGTGTTTCAGACTCTTTGCGAGGTTCTTATTGACGTAGCTTCTCGCCAGCAAGAAGGTAGAAAAGCTTTTTGTGGAGTTTATTTTTCTTGACACTGACTTTGGGCTTAGTTTTTTAGAGTCATATAAGTTCTGCAAAAAATCCTCCAGATGTTGGGGCAATACCTCTTCCACAGCTGTAATGTCGCGTTCAAACAGATATGTTATTAGTTGATCAAGATCTTTAGCATAAGCCGATGCCGTAAGGCTGGACTTTTTTCTGTCGTAAAGATCCTGCACAAACTCTTTTTGTGCTTTTTTTAAGTTTATCTTCATACTTTGGTGAAAAATCTATAGGCTATCTTAGCGATTTTTTGTTTTAATGTCAACAGCGCGCTTAGTTCTCCGTAAATATCCGACAGTCTTCTTTCAATGCAATTAAAGGAGGTTTCATGCCCAAACCCATGTGCGGTCTGTGGTAATGATATCTGTTTAAAAACTCCTCTACAAGTTTTTGGCAG
>JBBAAW010000016.1:0-17946 GCA_041658075.1 Patescibacteria group bacterium | reverse complement strand
CGTGACAATTCTTTTAGGTCAGCGCCACTATCTGCGAATTTTAAATTATTTGGACTTTGTAAAATAGATAAAAAGGTTGCGGTGTATGCTCCCGCGTTTTGCTGGGCATAGTAACCTTCATAGGTAAAAACTTCTTTAGACAGTTCGTCAGCTTTTCTGGTTACAATCAACAGCCCTTTTGCCGTATATTGATTGGGTAAAATGGTCGATACGCCTGCTCCCAAAAGTCCCACAAATATTGAAACTGCAAAAACAAGAAGAATTTTTTGTTTCACGCGCATATTATATAGTATCTTTACAACGCAAATCCTAAACCATATACTAACATCAGCAAAGGCCTGTCCATGATAAGCGCAAAAACAATTAAAAAAACCGCATTAGTTCCCACAGTATTAATAACCCACGGAGGCAGCTTTTTGGCAGGGCGTCTTGCAGAAACGCTCCTTTTAAAAAATTGCCGTGTGGTGGTGCTTTCCAATTTTAGTCAACATAAGGATGCTTATTTGCATGGGCTTCTAAAAAGTCCAAAATTTGCCCTTTTTGACTGCGACATAAATCAGGAACTGCCCGACTCTATTGAAAGCGTAGATTACATTTTTCATTTGGGAAATTATGATACTTTTGTTAATGCTAAAGACGCGCTGGATCTGGAAAGTTTGCTTTCGGTGGGGGTGGGTACAAAAAATCTTTTGGACTTGGCTAAGCGCTCGCAGGCAAAATTTGCGCTGGTGCGCCCTTTAGTGTCGCAAATTAAATCTAAAGACGGCAATACACTAAACGCCGATGAGGCGCAAAAATATTCTAGAACCTTGGTTAACGAGTACAAAAATCGTTGGGGTTTAGATGCGCGTTTGGTGAATTTGGGGCAGGTTTATGGTCCGGGAATGGATCTTTTGCAAAGTGGTGAGCTGGGAGTTTTTATTCAAAGCGTGGTTGACTCAAAGCCTTTGCAAATTGTGGGTGACGGGGTAAGAAAGGAATTTTATTTGTATGTGAGCGATGCAGTAAATGGGTTGGTAAAAAGCCTTTTTTCTCAAAGCGATGCGCAGACTTTTACACTAGCGCAAGAAAAGCCCAATACTGCTTTGGAGGTGGCTTACATTTCAAAGTCGCTGGCGGACGGTAAGGCGGATTTGCAGTTTGTGGACGGTGTGAGCGACTTCTTGGAACCTACTGTAGAAGCGCCAATTTATCCGCCAACCTGGTTGCCAAAAATTGAGCTAAAAGACGGGCTTGCCAAAACGCTAAAATCCTTTGGTTACAAACCTAACACTAAGTCTTTTAAGGCGGGAATTTTAATTGATCAAAAAGTTGCTCAAACAACTACCAGCGCTGTTGTAATGCCGCCAGAGGATTCGCAAACAATCTGCGCTCTCAAAAGGGAAGAGCCAAAAATTAGTCCCATCAAACTCTTTTTTTACCGGGTAGAGAAAAATTTGCGGCAGGTAAACAAAACGTTAAAAACCGGAAATCAAACCATTAACCAAATTAAAATTTTGTTGGTGGGTGTAGGCGGAATAGTTTCTTTAGTGGCAGTTTTGCTGGGCGTTCCCTTGTTGCAGTCTTACACGCACGCAAAATCAGCGCTTAATGATTTGGAAGAATATCAGGTTTCAATTTCCAAACTCGATTCAGCAGAATCACAAAAATTAAGTGAAAACGCTTACAATCATTTGGCCAAACTGGAAAAGTCGCTTGGAAAAACCGCCATATTATTTAAGATAGCAGGCAAGGAAGCTACCTATCAATCTTTAATGTCGTTTGTAGAGTCGTCTAAAAACTTTGCGTCCGCGTTGCACAGCCTTTCTTTGGGGGCGGAACCTTTTTCTAACTTATGGGACGGAATTAAGCCCGCCGGTGAAGTTAATTTTAGCGCTCAAAGTTTTAAGGAGTCGGCCCAGTATTTTGTAGACGCCAAAAAATCTTTGGAGTTTGCTAAAGCTAGTTTAACTGGAGTTAAAAAAGAGCACCTGCCAAAAAGCATTAGGAGCGACTTTGATAAGTACAGTGTGGCGCTGGCCAAAATAAATGAAAACAGCAACTTTATGACCCAACTTGCCATGGAGTTTCCGCAGATTATTGGCTTTGAAGGTGATAAGCGATACTTGCTACTTTTTCAAAACAATAATGAGCTTAGACCTACGGGCGGATTTTTGGGTTCTTACGCGATAGTGGAGTTAAAAAACGGAAAAATTAGCAAAATTGATATTGACGATGTCTACAATCCGGACGGTCAATTAAAATTGAGCAAGGCAAATGAGGGTATTAAATCGCCGGAGGCGCTGAAACAGGCTTTAGATGAGGAAGCACTTTACATTAGAAACGCCAACTGGAATCCAAGTTTTCCCGCAAGTTCTCAGGTTATAAATAATTTATTTAAAATGGTGGATGGAAAAGGCTTTGACGGAGTTTTTGCCGTAGATCTTTACTTTGCGCGGGATCTGCTTTCTGTAATTGGACCTTTGTATCTAACCGCGTACGAAGAGGAAATTAGAGTCGATAACATGTACGAACGCGCTCAATTTCATAGCGACTTTGATTTTAAGGAAGGCGTAAGTTCCAAAAAAGCTTTTATGACGGTTTTGGGAGGCAAGATGCTGGAAAGCGTTTTCTCCTTGCCCCAAGATAAAATTCCGTCACTCCTTAATGTTCTTTACGCTTCGTTGGAACAAAAACATATATTAATTGATCTCTATGGGACTCATCTTTCAAAGTATATAGCGGAAAAGGGTTGGGACGGCTCGCTCTTAGATGCACCTGCCGATAATGACTACCTGTATATTGTTAACGCTAATGTGGGTGGAACTAAATCCAATTACTATGTTAAAAATAGTATGAATTATGCGGTGTCGAGCAAAACTTCTGATGGTGTATTGCGAGGGGAGTTGGAGCTTATTTACGAAAACACTCAAAAGGACGCTTCATGGCCGGGAGGTCCTTATAAAAACTATGTGCGGGTTTTGGTAGCGGATGGCTCAAAATTAACAGGGGCGTTTTTAATGGGTGGTCGGGAGGCTGCGTTAATAGAAAAGCCTAGCGACGTTATGGGTGCTGCAAACGGAGCGAACATTTTTGATAAAGTTGTAATCACTAAAGTAGGTAAATATACTTCTTTTGAATATCCAATTGTGGTAAACCCCCAGGAAAAAGTGAGTTTAATCTTTAGTTACGATTTGCCGGCGAGTCTGTCCGCCACAAAGGACAACAATAAATACAGCTTAATTTGGCAAAAACAACCCGGCACACAAAACGACGCTATAAGATTTATGTTTGCGTCTCCCTTTGGAACAAAGATAAATCAACCTGTTCCCGCCGGCGTGGTTACAGACAATGTATATGAATACAAAAGTGTATTAAATAGCGATTTGCGTGTTGGTCTTTACTACAAGTAGCAACTTGAATACAAATAACCGATAGTTGACATTAATTCCTAATTCATGTACAACTTGAGTATGCTGCCCAAAATTGAGTTTGGGCGATTTTTTTGTTAGCGGGTTTAATTTAATGACCTGTTTAGGAAACCAAAAGATTAAATAGAACATTTGAAACCACGGAAAAGCCGTGGTTTTTTTGTTTTTTGGTTTCCAGCTATTGAGTACAAAGTTAAATTTTTAAAGGAGGTGAAAAATAAATGAATACTAAGAGAATGTTAATAAGTGTATTGTCGGTTCTAGCGGTAACAGGCGGAGCTTTTGCCTTGACCAGAGCATATTTCTCTGACCAGGAAAAGTCAGTAGGTAATACCTTTGAGACAGGGACAATTGACATCGCCGTTAATGGTGAAAATCCATGGGTTCAGGCTATTCCTTACAAGTTGGTGGACATGAAACCAAGTCAGACGGATTATTCCAACTTTACTATAACCAACGTTGGTACTAACCCGGTAAATGTTTGGAAGAAGCTTACGGTTCCAGCTCAGGGCGAGACGACCGGTGTGGTTTCAGAGCCTGAATGTACCGATCAGCTAGGGACATGGGTGGGAGGTTTAACTGGTTCCTGTAATTGGGGGAATCATGCAGATAGGAATGATATTTCTACCGTTATCAACTACGATCTATCAGTAAAAGTCTACGAAATGGGTAGTCAAACACCTCTGTGGTTCCAAACCATCTGGGAGGATGCTGATGGTAAAACCATAGCTGCTGTTTCCACACCTACCACAGGACATGGTGACCTGTTAGGTATGATCCCGGAGGGTGGTCGAATGGAGGTAACGGAAAGCTACCACATGAGATCAGATACCGATAACTGGGCACAGGGAGATAAGCTAACGTTTGATATTAACCTGTATGCTGAACAATTAACCAACACTGTTACTTTAGTAAGTAAGAGTGGGGCAGACTGGGATAATATTGATGCCGGTGAAGTTGCTGGAAAGAATGCGGTCTTAACCTATAAAGTTAAGGACTTTGACTTCAAGTACAACTTGAGCGTAATGGGATTAGCTAACAATACAAGCTATGTCTTGATCTCTGGGACTAACCCGTACAACGGGGCAGATACTGTTCAGATTGCTGCGTTTACAACTGGTGGAACTGGAGCCTATAGCACCGCTACAGAGCAGGCTATAAATCTAAATCAGAATCTAACAAACGCAAAAGTTTGGGTGGTTCCCGCTTCACATTGGAATCCTGGTACAAGGAAAATGACAGCCTGGAACGGAGATTCCTACCTGTTCGAGACAGCGCTTATTGAGTATTACGACACTGATCTTTAAGATCGTGTCTTCGAGTGGGTGATTATGCAGTTTGCGGGCGGGGGACGCCTTGCCCGCTCTGCGGGGTAAAATAGATGAAAGTATTAAAATTTGTGGGAAATATTATATATGGTGTAGTTGTTGCTATTTTGCTTTTTGCGGTAGTGTCTTCTTTTTTGTCGTTTGTTAAAAATCCTTTGGGACTTAGTGTATATGTAGTACAGTCCGGGTCCATGCAACCCAGCATCAAGGTGGGATCCATGGTTCTGGTTAAGTCCGCAAAAGACTACAAAAAAGGCGATATTATTACATTTTATTCAAATCTGGACTCGTCCAAGATGGATAATAAATTCACTACAACGCACAGGGTTTACAATGTGAATCAAAGCGATAACAAAAGTTATTATGAAACAAAAGGTGATGCCAACAACGCCCCCGACCCTAAAAAAGTTCCCAGTAACTATGTAATAGGTAGGGTGTTTTTTACCATACCGCTCATTGGTTATCTCTTAGCGTTTATGAGGACACAGCTGGGGTTTATTTTGTTTGTGGTTATTCCAGCTACTCTTATTGTTTACAACGAGCTTCTAAATATTAAAAACGAAGCAAAGAAACTTTTAGAAGAAAGAAGAGGAATAAGAAAATGAAAATCAGAATTTTTAAAATAATTACCCTACTCTTCCTTTTTTGTGTAACACGGATTGGTTTTACCAGTGCTTATTTTTTGGATCAGGAAGTTTCAAGCGGAAACACTTTTGTAACTAGCTCCTTGGATTTTTCTCTAAGAGATGTTTCTGACACTCCACTTTCCTCACCGTTTTTTAATATCAGCGGAATGGTGCCCGGAAATTCTGAGACAAAGCTGGTAAGAGTTAAAAAGGACGGCGATCTTGATTTCCAATATAGCGCCAAATTTAAAAAAGTTAGTGGCTCCGATGTTTTGTGTGATGCTTTAGAACTTGAGGCTAAATTAGACGGAGCGACTGTATATAATAGTAATCTTTCTGGTTTTGATTTAGATCCAGCGACCATTATCTCTGCCGGGGCTGATGATTGGGAATTTACAATCAAGTTAGATAGTGCAGATTCTTCTTTGCGTGAAAAAACCTGCGATTTCGATTTTATTTTTGAAGGAAGACAAATTGGAGGAGGGCTATCTGATGAAGAGAAGATTGGTAGTATTATTGCAACGGGAAGTTGGGCTCTCTCCGGATCGGTGGTAATAAACGAAATCATGTGGATGGGGTCGACAGTTCACGAACTGGATGAGTGGGTAGAATTAAGAAATACAACCGGTAGCCCCATTAATATTACAGGCTGGAAACTTTACGGTGCAGGTCCCGGTCCTAATGAAATAGTTTTAGGCGGAACGATTGAAGCTCACGGCTACTTTCTGTTAAGCCATTATGCATCAGGCAATGCAAATTCTGCAATAAAGGACTCTATAATAGCGGATCAAGTTGATAATAGTGTCCACTTGACTGGTAGCCCTGGGGAGCAATTAACACTTAAAGATACTTTAGACAGTATTATTGACCAAACCCCTACCGGATCCTGGGTGGCAGGTACGCACACCTCACCCGCAACGGTTGAGCAGTCTATGGAGAGAAACAATGACCCAACAACCGGGTGGCATACTTGTATAGCTGATGCCTGCAATGACACAACTTATTGGGATGCGGAAGGAAATAACTATGGAACACCAAAGGCGGCCAATCTTTCCGAAAATGATCCCAGTGCAACTGAAGATATTGTGGAGCTAGTAGAAGAGGTAACTGTTCCTGAAGTTACGCCGGAGGAAACCCAGGAACCTACGGAGGAAGTAATTCCATCCGAACCGCCTGTAGTAAAGACCGCTCCGGAGGTTGAAGAAAGTGTCGATCAGGAACCCGTAACCGGACCTGCACAACCAGCGCCATCAGAGGAAACCGTCGATGAATAGTTGTCTAAAAATAATCAGACTGTTCCTATTTTCTCTGTTTATTACTGCTTTATTTGCATTCGTATTTACCGGAATCGCCAAAGCATCCGACCAGACAATTACCTGCATCTCAACCGACTGCAGTGGCCTCAGTGGAGCTTTGTTTACTGAAACTAATCTTGCGCCGGGAGATTCAATAACCAGAGTTCTGCATATTCTAAACACAACAAATCCTGACTCGTGTAATTTAACAATGAGTGCAACGACGCCTTTAACAACAGGTAATGCGGGCTCAAGCGATTTTACCACAAAGCTTTTTACAGCTATTTACGATGGATCAAGCGATGTTTATGGAGTAAGAGACGTGACAGGTAAAGCTACTAATTCAAAAACTTTGGGAAATTTGTACGGCGACACCCCCATTTTTTTGGGGTCAATTGTTGCCGGAGGCAACAGAGACTATAACTGGACGGTCTATTTTGATAAAGACTCCGATAATACTTATCAAGCGGCGAGCACTAAATTTGATTTGAACTTGACGTTTGTTTGTGGAAATCCCCCAGCCTTTAATCCAGGCGAAGGTGGAGATGGAGATGGAGATGGAAGTGATGGAGACACAGGTGGTGAATCTGCGATAACATCTGCTGTTGCTGGTATAGCAACACAACTTGGTTTTAGAGGTCCTCCTCTGTTTTTTGAGGAGGTTGCCGGAACATCAGCGCCCACAACATCTCAACCAGAGATAGTCCCTCCAGAAGATGAAGGAGCCGGTAAGGTTAAAGGCATTTCAGCCTGTGTCGATCCCAAATTTTGGTGGGTACTCTTTATAATCCAATTTTTGCTTGGCTATCTTTTTTACAGGCGAGTTAGCAAACAAAACATGCACAAGAAAAAGTGGCACTTCTTTTTCCAGGTTGTAAATGACTTAGTCTTTATGTTTATATTTTGGAAGTACTTCTGTCCGTGGTGGGATGTTTTAGTTTCAGCTTTGATCGGTGTATTTTGGCTCACACTTCTAAAGAGAAAAATTGATAAGTTTTAAACTGCTAAAATAACAATATGGTAGGCAGTAAAAAAGTTGTCTTGTTTTTAACTCTTTCTATACTCGTTTCAACCGTCATCCTGAATCATCGAACTCTTGCCCTTGAGAACGCGCTCAACGAGCAGGAACGGATCTTGACTTTTGATAGTCACATAATAATAAATCAGGACACATCTCTTACGGTGACGGAAAACATTAGGGTATACGCCAACGGAAATGAAATAAAGCGAGGCATTTATAGGGACTTTCCCACCAAATATAAAAACGCTAAAGGTTTAAACTACAACACCACCTTTGAAGTCCTTGAAGTGCTAAAAGACGGCATAAAGGAAGACTACCATACGGAAAAACTCTCAAACGGCACACGGCTTTACATAGGAAACAGCAGCGTATATTTAACTCCGGGCTTTTACCTTTATTCGATTGTATATAAAACAAATGGACAGCTGGGATTTTTTAAGGACCATGATGAGCTCTACTACAATATAACCGGAAATGGCTGGAGCTTTTTAATAGAAGAGGCTACCGCCACCATTCAGCTGCCAAACGGCGTTTCTGCTGATCAGGTTAAACTAGAGGCTTATACAGGGGCTACAGGGGCAAAAGGAACAAATTATACTAGCGAAGTTTATTCTGCCGACGGAAATAATTACGCCTTTTTTAAAACCACTGCGCAGTTATACTCTAAGCAGGGACTTACTATAGTGGTAGGTTGGCCTAAAGGTTTTGTTAACGAACCCACCCAGTCGCAAAAACTATTAACATCGCTACTTAACAACCTTAAGTCTTTGATAGGTGCGGGGCTTCTAGCCTTTATGTTTCTTTATTATCTATTTGTTTGGTTTAAACACGGGCGCGATCCTAAAGGAATAGGGACTATAGTTCCTCAATTTAACATTACCTGCGGAATTTCCCCGGCAGGGGCGCGTTACATTCACAAGATGGGGTTTGACAACAAAACTCTTACCGCGTCTCTTGTAAGTATGGCTATAAAAGGTTACATAAAAATAAATGAGTCCAAAAAGGAATTTTCAATTGAACTTTTAGGCGACAACCAAGAAAAACTGACCGGAGAAGAAAAGGTCTTGGCAGAAAGATTTTTTAATGGTGACTCAAAATCTTTTACATTTAAACAAACTCACGCACACAAAATTTCTACTGCCATTAAGCTTTTTAAGAAGAATCTGGAAGAAACCTATCTGGACAAATATTTTAAAAACAACCGCGCCTTTTTAATAGTTCCCTTAGTGTTAAACTTACTCTTCTTAGTTGTTGTTTCTTTTGCAAACCCGGAGAACATATTTCTGATTGTTTGGTTAGCTGGATGGAGCGTGGGAATAGTGGTTCTCACAAATATTTTAATTAAACCGGCAATCGACTCTTTGCTTTCAGGTTCGACCAAAAATGTTATTGGGCTTTTGTTTGCTTTACCGTTTGTATTGGCAGAAATATTTGTATTATGTACCCTTACATCTTCAAGTGGGTATATTTCCTCAGGAATATTATTTGCCATGTTCATTTTAAATGCCGTTGGTGGGGGAGCCATGAAGGTACGAACCGTTTTAGGCAAAAAGGTTGAGGATCAAGTATTGGGGCTAAAAGAATACCTTACGGCGGTAGAAAAACCAAGATACGCGTCGAATATAAATTTAGAAACACCGGATAGTCTTAAAGTTTATGAAAAGTATCTGGCTTACGCCATTGCCCTAGATGTTGAACCCATTTGGACGGGAAGGTTTAAGGCGCAGATAGACGCGGCCCAAATTACCAACGCGGATGGTACATATAATACCTACTGGTTTCATGGAAGCTCTTTATATGCTGGTGCTGCTTTGGCGGGATCGCTTGGCGGAGCTTTTACCGGGGCAATTTCATCTTCTTCTACGTCACCGGGATCCAGCTCAGGTTTTAGTGGGGGTGGAGGTGGTGGCGGGTCATCAGGTGGCGGAGGAGGCGGTGGGGGTGGCGGAGGGTGGTAGAATTGCATAGTCGTGCTACAATGGTTTTAGAATGAAAAAGATATTTGCATTCTTATCGTTTCTCTTTTTTCTAACCTTACCCTTATTATTAAATGATTCTTTTGTTTCGGCGGCTAACGATCAAGGTTATGTTCCCGGCAGGGTTTTAGTTAAATTTAAAGACGGATCGACTCAAAACGATGTCGATAAGCAGATTAGAGGAAATAACGCCACAGTCGTTGATAAAATTAAGGCTCTGGGTGTTTTGGTTTTAAAAGTGCCGGAGTCTGCGGAAGATAAAGTTGCAAACGCTCTATCAAAGAATCCCCAGGTGGAGTATGCGGAGCCGGATTATTACGCGCAGGCTTTGTGGGTTCCTAATGATCCTTATTTTGGGAAGCAGTGGGGGCTGCATAATACAGGGCAGCCGGTTGAGGGTGTGGTTGGTTTGGCGGACGCGGATATTGATGCTGTTGAGGCTTGGGATGTAACTAAGGGCAATGTGAATGTGAAGGTGGCTATTCTTGATACCGGGATTGATAACAATCACGAAGATTTGGCAGGTCAGGTAATTTTAAGCAAAGACTTTACAGGTTCAGCTTCCGGTACCAATGATATCTACGGTCACGGGACTCATGTGAGCGGGATTGTAGCCGCTGTTACCGGTAATAGTGTGGGTGTTGCCGGAGTCTGTCCAAACTGCAAACTTATAAATGTAAAGGTGTTAAACGACAGCGGTTATGGGACTTACTCCTGGGTTGCTAGTGGCATTACCTGGGCGGCGGATAACGGGGCAAAGGTTATTAATATGAGTTTGGGCGGATCCAGTCCTTCAAAGACTTTGGAAAAAGCCGTAAATTATGCCTGGGGCAAAGGTGTGGTGCTTGTTGGAGCGGCGGGGAATTCGGGAAATCAGTCAAAAACTTATCCCGGCGCTTATACTAATGTTATTGCCGTGGCAGCTACGGATAACCGGGATAAAAAAGCTTATTTTTCCGAGTACGGGAGCAGATGGGTGGATATTGCGGCTCCGGGAGTGAATGTTTTTTCCACTTTTCCTAATCACAATTATGTAATAGGCAAGGATCTTGGTTATGATTACGGTTCGGGGACTTCCATGTCTACCCCCATGGTTTCCGGAGTGGCCGGTCTTGTTTGGTCAATTCCTACTTATGGCACAAGTGCGACTGCAGTAAGAAGCAGAATTGAACTAACTGCCGATGATATTGCTGGAACGGGTACTTACTGGTCCGCCGGGCGGGTTAATGCTTTTAATGCCGTTAAATAATACGTATCCGATCTTTCCGCTAGATAGTTTTCTTGATCGCCCTTAAAATAAATCTCAATAAATTCAATTTTGTTTTCCCTGCTGTAAAACGCGTATATTATGCGGATCCCGCTTTTGGAGCCACGCCCCTTTAATGCTCTGCAGGCAAATTTCTTAAGTTTAAAGATCTGAGTACCTTTAACGCAAAACCCTTGAACGGGAAAGATGCTTAAATTATCTATTTTGTGAATGTGATAAAGCTCGATAGCGGCAATTTTAGCTGTTTCTAAGTCGTCCTTTAGAGTTCCAAACCTTTTGAGCAGTTTTCTAAAACCTTTTTCAAATTCTAGCGTTTGAGAATAGCTAATCTGTGTTGCCATAAGCTCTTACCGATGTTTTATGAGTGCGATAAAACACCGCCTCATAATTAAGGGGCTTACCTTCCTGGGCAACAATCCACGGAACATCTTCGTGCGAGTAGTTAGAAAGTTCATTGGCGTTCATGTGGCTTAAACGGGCTAAAACTTCGTCTATATGTTTAAGTTCGCGCGCGCTTTTTAATTTTGTTAAATCCGGTTGACGCACAGGCAGGTACTTTTTTTGGGAGTGACTAAAATACTTACCTTCAACTTTTTGAAGTTCGCCCTTTTTTATCATATCGTCAACTATAGTTTTAAATTCCACCGGCGTGGGACCATAATGATTTTTAATATATGTGGCGCCAATAAGTTGTTCCTCGTATTTTTCGTAATAATCAAAGTCAATAAAATACAAAATCTTATATAGTGCGGTTTCACCTATTTGAGGCTCGGCGCCAATTTTGGATAGTATATAAACCAAAACCTCCTTAAATTTGTCCAACTTTCTTTGTGGAACGCTGATTCTAATTTCCTCCCGCTCTTTTATTTGCGGTTTTTTCTCTTTTTCAATTTTGACGATGGGGGACGGGGACTGTTGCAAAATAAAGTCGTTAAAGGAAATTCCAAAAATATCTGCTAGTTTTTGAGCTTGAGTTAGGGTGGGATCTTTTTTGTTAAGCTCCATTTGAATGTAGGTGGGACGAGAAATACCCAGCTCTTTAGCAAGATATTCCTGCGATATCCCATTTGTTTTGCGTTGTTTCTGTATAAATTTACCAATCATAACGAGAGTGTAAACAATGTAAAGAATTTTGTCAATCATATTGTAGAAATCGGCTAGGCTTGAAAATTGCCTCCTGTTGCTATACAATTCCCATTGTTGTAGAATCCATTGTCCTATGGTTGAACAAGCTTACATAAAGAATAAGTTGGCGGATACCAAATGTTATAAATGTGGAGAGTCGCTAAAAGATAGTACTTTTGCTCTGCTTAACGACAAAATGCCACTTATTACCATTGGACATGTAGTTTGTTCTAGCTGTCAGTCGCAAAGTATGGTAACGCTTACTATGGCGGGAAACGCTACCACACCTATGATGACTGATTTAGTGTCAGAGGAAGTGGTTAAGTTTACAAAATTAAAAGAAATTTCGTACACGGAGCTTTTAGACCTGCACCAAGCTCTAAAAAAGGAGTCGATATGCAAATTAATGCAAAAACCAGAAAAGAATTTGGAAAACACAATAAGCCTTTAAGAAAACAAAATAGTTTGCCGGGGGTGGTTATGGAAAAAGCCAAGCCGTCCTTGCCGGTGGTAATGGGTTTTGTGGAATTTAACAAGGTTTATAAAGGGTCGGGTGAGACGTCACTTATTGACTTTGCGTTGGAAGGTGCAAATTTTAAGGTTTTAATTAGCGAGGTTCAGCTGCATCCTGTAAGTCTAAAGCCCATTCACGCAGTTTTTAGAAAAGTTGATCTTAAAGAAAAGCTTACGGCGCAAATTCCCGTGGAAATTATTAATGAAGAGCTTAATCCCTTGATAAAAGCGGGCGAAGCTATGATGCTTAAGTTGCTTGACGAGATTGCAGTGGAGGCACTGCCTGCCGACTTGCCAAAAGAGTTTGTTATTGACGCGGTTAAGCTTGTTAATATTGGCGATGAGGTAAAGATTGCAGATTTGGAATACGATAGAAGTAAAGTGGAAATTAGCGAGTACGATGCGGATGAGCCTGTGGCAAAGCTTGATAAAGTACAGGAAATGAAGGTGGAGGAAGAAGCTACGGTTATTACGGAGGAAGAGGCTTTGGCTAAGGTTACAGCTACGGAAGAGCTAAGTGACGAGGAAAAAGCCAAGAGGGAAGAAGAAAAGAAATCGGAAAAAGGGGATAAAGATAAAGACAAGGGTAAAGATAAGGGCGACAAGAAGTAAATTACCTCACTGCGGAGTTTGAAAATACGTTGTTGTAGCAGCTCCCGTTGATATTAAGGTAACTGTTTTTGAAGTATACTCACGAAAAAATTCCTTCCTGAATTTATCCTAAACGATTAGATAATACATTAAGAAATCAACTACTGTTATCTTAATTATGGACGAAATATCGACTGGCAGGTGACACACATCTTTTTCCGAATTCTTATAAGGTTTACATTAAAAATAAGATTTGGTGATTGTTAAGGTTGTTACTGCAAGGTAAAACATTTGTTGTACTCTACGACTAACGTTTTTTACCGTCATCACAGCAAGAAATGCAAGTCAAAAGTAAATCTATTGTAAACCTTTGCATCTTTTATAAAAAGAAGTGCCCTATCCCCAAGGTCGTACTACAACAAGTAATGTAATAACGTCGGGTAGACGATCCCCAAAGTATATAAATGAACAAAAATCACTCACTAAAGTAGTATAAACACATGGCAGTAAGAGAAACATTGCAGATTGGTAATCCTTTATTAAAAGCTCAAAACCTACAAGTTACAGATCTGAACGACCTAAGAATAAAGCAAGTCATTGAAGATCTGGTTGATACAATGAGAGCTAACGGTTTAATCGGTATGGCTGCAGCCCAAATAGGTGAAAACTGCCGTGTTTTTGTTACTGAACCTAAAGAAACTGAAGTCCGCCCAAAAGAACAGAGCGACATTTTAAGGGTTTATATTAATCCAAAGATTATCTTTACATCCAAAGAGCAGATTGAAATATGGGAAGGGTAATTCAACACGAATGTGATCATTTGGAAGGAATTGAATTTGTAGAAAAGAATTTTACATAAAACTGATTAAGCCGCTTGCCGAAGTCAGACTGGCTTCACTTATTATCATTAAAGAAGTAGAGCAACTTTAATTATATAAACCAATCGACAGGTGTTTCACCTTGCAGAAAACTATTTTTAGCATAAAATAAAGGATTTATTGGAAAACTAGAAATAGTGATATTATATTGGCATGAGTGATACTGCCCAAAATGCGAATGTGAACGATATTTGGTCTCTGCCCGACCCACCGGTAAATTTAACCGACGATCAAAATCAGAAGCCTACACAAAAACCATTGGGTAGTAGTTTTGGAAAGCCCGGAATTGCCGGTGGTGGAGAAGGTGGTGGGGGTTTAGAGTCGGATATAACAGCGCAGGAGTTGTTGAACAAGGCGAGAAAAGAAGAGGCAGGACGTAGCGCGGAAATATATGAAGCACCGGAAACTTTGGTAACGTTGGAGGTGGGGGAGAAATTAAAACCCGCGGAAGTTCACAAACCCAAGGAGGAAAAATCCAAGGAACCCCAAGTCGCACAACCGGAGGCAGCTCCGTTAAATGGGACAATTGTCGACAAAAGAACCGGGAGGATAAAAACACATCGCGTGGCTGAAATTGCGGACGAAACTACCAAAAAGGCGGACATTAAAGAGCAGGAATTTATTGAAGGTGTGGAGCAAGTCCATTCAATAATTTAGTATGACCGACATTTCAATAATAGTTCAAAATATTATCGGTTGGGCAATAGTTGTTACAATATTGGTGACGGTAGTCGTAGGCGGTTTTTTTCTGCTCGCTTGGTTTATTAGGACACAGCGCGAAAAATCCGGCGCATATAAATTAACATTTTTGCAAATTAAAATTCCTTCTCAAAACGAGCTGGAGATCAAAGTGGCCGAACAGATGTTTGGTGGTTTAATGGGTTTTAGAAAGTCGTTTTTTAGCGCATTGTTTACGGGTCAATATAGAATTTCCTTTGAAATTGTATCTAAGTCGTCAGGAATAGGTTTTTATGTGGCGGTGCCTGATGAGCTGGCAAGCTTGGTGGAGAAGCAAATTAATGGCGCGTACCCAACAGCGGAAATTGACATTGTAGACCCAACCGAAGTTTGGGATAGGGGGGCGTATACAGTAGTAAATGAAATTAAACTTGCCGGACCTGCTTATTATCCAATTAAAATGTACGAGGATATGGGATCCGACTCAATGTCGCCCTTAACATCTGCCATGAGCAAAATGGGCGCGGACGAAGTATTGGCAGTGCAATTTGTAATTTCTCCCGCCGGTGAAGGTTGGAGAAGGTGCGGAAGCGCCTTCTGTGCTGGTATCAAAGCCAAAGCCGCGGATGGAAAAAGTGCGGTGGACACTGAATTTTTAAAAGGCGTAGAGAAAAAAATCTCTAAACCGGGTTTTGACGCTGCCGTAAGACTTATTGCCGTGTCAAACGATAAATTTTCTGCCCAAACGCATCTGCGAAATTTAACCTCCAGTTTTGAGCAATTTACCAATGTGTCGTATAACAAATTTAGAAAGCGGAAATTCATCTTTGTAATGAAGCTCATTAACGACTTTATTTACCGTCGTCTCAATGTGCGGGAATTACACATTCCGTTTTTTGATATTTCGCTTTACAGAAATTGTTCGGTTTTAAATACAGAAGAGCTTGCTACGGTCTTTCATTTACCCAACAAAAATGTGCAAACGCCGGGAATTATTTGGCTTGTTTCCCGTCGCGCATCTGCTCCCGTTAACCTACCTACAACCGGGCTGTATCTTGGTCAAAGCATTTTTAGAGGAGTCAAGCAAAAAGTTTATATGATGCCGGAAGATCGCGTGCGTCACACTTATATTATCGGTCAAACAGGTACGGGAAAATCACAATTTTTAATGAGTATGGTTTTGCAGGACATTATAAATGGCGAGGGTGTGGCGGTTATTGACCCGCATGGAAGTGACATTAGCGAGCTTTTGGAGAAAATTCCCCCCCACAGGATGGATGACGTTATTTTGTTTGACGCGGGCAATACAGAACGTCCCATGGGACTAAACATGCTTGAGGCTGATTCGGAAGAGGAAAAACATCTTATCATTAATTCCTTTATTTCGTCGCTTTATAAACTATATGACCCAAATAGGCAGGGAATTATGGGTCCCAAGCTGGAGCGCGCCATTAGAAACGTAATGCTCACGGCCATGATGGATAAAGAAAGTACCATGGTTGATGTTTTGCGACTTTTAATTGACAAACGCTACGCCGAGTCGTTCATTCCTAAAATTACGGATCCTTTGGTTAAAAAGTATTGGGTGGATGAAATGGCACATACCAGCGAACAGACTAAGGGCGAGCAGATGGGCTATTTTGTGTCTAAATTTGATCGTTTTGTGACGGAAAAAGTTATGAGAAACATTGTAGGTCAGCCAAAGTCAGCGTTTAACTTTAAAAAACTCATGGCGGAGAAAAAGATACTACTTTGCGACCTTTCTAAAGGCAGGATTGGCGAGGAAAACAGCAACTTCTTAGGGCTTTTAATCGTGCCAAAAATTTTAGGTGCCGCGCTTTCCAGATCAACCATGATTGATCAGGGCATTAAATTTCCTCATTTTTATTTGTATGTTGACGAGTTTCAAAATTTTGCCACGGACGACTTTGCAACCATTCTTTCTGAGGCGCGTAAGTATAAACTGGATTTGATTGTTGCCCATCAATTTATTTCTCAATTGCCTGACAAAATAAAAGAGGCCGTTTTTGGAAATGTTGGGACCACTTGCGCTTTTAGGGTGGGCGCGGATGACGCTAAATATCTGGAAACGCAGTTTGAGCCGGTGTTTAAACAACAAGACTTAATGAATAATCCTACCGGTAGTTATTATTTGCGGCTTTTGGTGAACAACCAGCCTTCTACTCCATTTTCTGTAAGTGTGGATTGGGAGATGATTACTAATGCCAAAAAAGATCCTGAGACGGCAAAGAAAATTAGAGAAATGAGCAGCTTAAAATACGGCAAACCTGCCAAGGAAGTTGAGGAGTATATAAATAATCGGCTTGGACCTGTGGCAGGGACGCCGGAAAGTAGCGGTGTGGGAGGCTTTGGTGGTAGACCCTCGCCCTTTGGTGGCTTTGGTGCCGGCGCCCCCAGGCCTTTTGGTGGTTTTGGTGGATTGGGTTCAAAACCCGCACCATCCGTCGTTCCTAATTCCGTCAACCCAACCCCGTCTGTCACCCCGCCGAAGGCGGGACTAGTCGACAAATCCACCCAGTCGTCAAGTAATGATTTAGATGATACATTTATATAGATATGGCGAGATCAAACGGCCAAACTAACAGAAACACAGACGATCGGGAACAAAGCGTATCCGTTCCTTCTATTACTTTAGATTACCATGATGTGAAGCCTGGAACACTCAGAACAGAGAGAGCAGAACGGGGGGGAAGAACGGTAAACGTTCAGAAACTTTCTGGAGATCGTGAAGAAATCGGGATAGGGGAACTAGTTCCCGAAAGAGCTACCCCAAAACTTAGAAGTTTTATAGATACCCTAAGGGACAGAGGGATTTTAACGGAAGAACAATGTGATTATTTTGATGCCACGCTAAACAGGTTAGAAACTATTTTACCTCAACAAGCGAATCTTAAAGAAGGACCTGGTAAGGCTGTTTGGCAAGACTTGGTAGATGCAAATCCCTACAGAGGTGATCCTTCTCAGCTTATAGAGGCGGGTGTACTAGAGGCAAAAATTGCGAGCGCTTACAAAGCTCAACTACTTTCTACAGCAGCAGTATTGGAGGGATTTGATCATGCAAATACTAACGATATCCAAAAAGTAGCTCTTTTAGCGTATGCTAATTATCTTGTCAACAGGATTGATGGGGATGTTAGTTTAGACACTCTTAACCGACAGCTCGTGGGTGTAGGGATAGACACGAGTGTATTGGTTCCCATGCAGCAAGCTTTTGGAC
>JBBAAW010000015.1:0-19472 GCA_041658075.1 Patescibacteria group bacterium | reverse complement strand
GATATGCTTTCCGTACAAATCCCCAAAATTAAGGAAATTGTGGAAGCGTTTGGGATAAAAATGGTTTCGTCTCCCGGATACGAGGCAGACGACTTGGTGGGGACGCTTGCTGTGAAAAATCAGGATTGTTGCCAAATAATTTTACTTTCTAACGATCGAGACCTTTGGCAGCTGGCGAGTCCAAACATTTTAATTATGCTTCCGTCTACCAGGGGCGATAAAATTGAATGGATCGGGGTAAAAGAAGTTATTGCACGACTTGGGGTAACGCCCGCGCAAGTCCCTGATTACAAAGGTCTTGTGGGTGATCCCAGCGATAACATTCCGGGCGTTTACGGGATTGGTGAAAAAGGGGCAGGAAATTTAATTAAAGAGTTCGGTGCGATAGAGGAGATTTACAAAAATATCGATAAGGTGTATCCGGAGTCATTGAGGAAAAAACTTATCGGCGGATACGAGCAGGCGATTATGAGTAAAAAGCTGGCTACTTTGGACTTAAATACCCCTGTAGAATTTTCCCGTGAGGATTCTCGTTACGAGAAAATGCCATTGGCAACCATCGTTCCGATTTTGCAGGCATACAATTTTAAATCCCTGCTTAAAAGGCTTGGGGTAGATGTTGGCGATAAGGTTAAAGAGTCAATCAAAAAGAAAAAGGAAACCAACGATTCACAGAAAGGCTTGTTTGACTAAAAAATCGGTCCCACAGCCTTCTCGTCACGGGTCCTGGATCTCACCGCCCGCTCCTCGAATTGCTGTGGGACCTCCTTTTCTTCCCATATCCATCGCCAAAAAACTAAAGGAGATGTACCCAAATCCCAAAACGGAGTTGGTATTTTCAAACGAGATGCAGTTGGTTGTAGCAGTTATGCTTTCCGCGCAAACCACGGATAAAAAGGTCAACCAGGTTACCCCAACACTTTTTAGAAGATATAAAACTTGGGGTGACTTTGCCGATGCGGATCTTAAAACGCTTCAAAAGGAGATTTACGGTGTGAATTTTCACCTAGGTAAAGCTGATCGACTTATAAAATCCGGCAGGTATATCATCGACAACTTTAATGGAAAAGTCCCGCAAAAACTTATTGACCTAGTAAAAATCCCCGGCGTTGCTAGAAAGTCTGCTAATGTAATTCTGCAAGAACTTTGGGATATTGCAGAGGGCATTGTAGTGGACACACATGTTACAAGGGTTTCTAATCGTTTAGGTTTAACCAAACAAACCGACGCGGTAAAGATTGAAAAAGAGTTAATGAATGTAATTCCTAAAGAATATTGGCGTAACTTTTCCGGTGCAGTAGTTTTATTGGGTCGTTATATCTGTGTAGCTAGCAAACCTAGATGTAGCGAATGTGGTTTAAATAAACTTTGCCCGAGCGCTTTTGTTTTCTAACCCTCTAGCCGCGCATCCATTTTAAGTTTGGATCCCATATCTCCAACTATACATCCTATAATGTACAATTTCTTTATTTTCGTTATAATATATTCACTTCAAGTCAAAAGAGGTGGGGCATGGGAAAGAAAACCGTAACGTGTTTTTTTGCTGAGTATTGTCCAGACCTAGTACCGTGCCTGAAGAAGACAGGCAATCTCTGGCCAAAGGTCAGAGACAATACGATTCCGAGTGCAGAATTGAGAAAGATTATTGCAGTAGACGCACAGCTTCATGGTCTCTACGGCAAGAATTCCGGCATGTATCGAGCTGCGACATTTCTACTTTTACTGAGAACGCTAAGGAAACTGCCAACCCCTAAGTAGTACAAGGAGTTCCTCCAGCCCAGCTGGAAGCCGGTTTATGTAGATTCATCGTCTATGTACACCGGCTTCGTTCATTATACATCCTATAGTTATGCAAAATTGACTTGTTGTTATACAATTTACAAACTAACTCAGAAGAGGAGGTACGTGATGAAGCGTGGAGATTCTGGTGTTATAACCAGGCAACTGACAGTAAGTGGCGGGAAAGGTCGAACAGTGGTTCTAGCTGTTGGCACGAGAGTTGTCTACAGCAGAGAACGACCATATGGTATGTGGGGATTCTTCGTTGTGCAGGAGGGACAGGAATACAACAGAAAGAACGAAATTCCCATTTATTCGTCGGACACGGTCAAGTTCGGGCAATAAAGTCCCGCCAAGTGAGTCGGCAGGTGCTCGAGAAGGGGCGCTCTAATGACAACACATACGTTGTTACGATGAGCGCCTTTCCCATACTAATCAAATCGGTCCAACTACTCCCATTTCAGTTAATGGTTCAAAAACTATCTCATGCGCTTTTACAGGTAGGGTGTTTTACGTTATAATGATGACAGTTTGAGTATTAGTCCAGTCCTCAAAGAAGGGAGACTGATATGTCAGGAAGAATCGGAAGTAGTGCTTCCCCCGTGGCGGGGGTCCCAGCGCTCGACATCGCCAAGGTGTTGAAAGATCTGGCCGAGCGAACCAGAGTCAAAGACAAGATTCGGTCGGCGCTTGATTCGCTGGAAATCGGAGACACAACGATTGTCCGGTTGGAGACACAGCTGGTGCCAAAGACATTTAGTGCAGACGTACGGGGCGAAGGCACCTTCACCTTCACCGTCAGTATGGAGGGAGTTGTCCGCATAACAAAGACACGGTGAGCGGCTAGAGAAGGCACTTCGGTAACGCAGCGATGCTTGCTGTGCGATTGGGGCGCCTTCTTTTTCTTAGTTGTCAAGAACTGTTTTCAAAAAAAGTGGCATAATGTATAAATGCCCCTTCCTTTTAAATCTTCCAATGAAACATCGAGTCAGCCCTTAATTGAACCAAGTGAAGAGGCCGGGAGTCAGGAACGCATAACATCTGCGGGTTTCTTTGTCTCACAATATCTAACAGAACAAGCAACCATCCCGGGGGTGAAGACGGCTGCAGAAAAACTTCACTCAAGTGAGAAAGAAGGTTTGGGACTAAAGGAATTGTACTTTGAAATGTATTTTGGTAGTGAAGCTGTTACGAGAACCGGCAAAACCGGAGCACTTGGGTTTCCAGAGGTCGACACAGAGGATCAACACATATATGTTTTGTTGCACGGGTGGACGGGGACAGGTGCCTTATTTAGTCAGGTACCTAGTCAATATGGGAACAGAAGCTTGGTGGCAGAAATTATTGCTAGAGATCCAAAAGCGGTGATTATTGTTCCCGATGGGGTTGGGTTTGGATACTCTGAATACAATCAAGATTTAGGAAAGAATCTGAAGGACAAATGTACTATTCGGGCTTATTCCGAACAAGTTGAGTTTATTTTAGGCGACTTGCTTGGTATTGATAAAGAACGTAGGAGTGATGTTCATGTTATGGGACACTCCATGGGAGGCGCAGCAACGCTAGATCTAACAGCTCGAGGTTGGGGTGAGCCTAAAACCAACGTGGCCGTATCTCCGGCGCTGATGGCGTCTACCGAGGAACGTAGCTATGGACAAATAACAGCCACCTACGCTGCTCTTCAGAGTTTGCTGGGACGTGTGGAGGCTATAAGAAAATCAGTACCAGGCGAGAGTGCTCCAAAATTAATTTCAGAATTAACCGGACTTGTATTTAATAATGTTCTAGCTCGCCCTTTAATGGGCGAACAGACCAATGGTGACGTGGATAAGAAAGTATTTAAAGGGATAATGGATGTGTTGAAGCCCCTACATTTAGAACAACTACTTACAAAACTAGAACTTTCGTCGGTGGTGATGGGAAACTTACAGCAGGGAGTAAAACCCGATGAGTATACAGAGGGAGAGTTAGAAAGAATGGCAGGATGTAATAAAGTGTGTGGTGCAAAAGATAATTTAGGTGGGGGGCGCGAGCTTAGAATCTTCTTTCCATTACGTGGACAAATACGTGGGTCAGCGTCACCCGATTCGTATTGGGGAACACTGTACAGGCAGACTACAAAAATAATATCTAATGCAGGGCACTACGCGCCCCTTTTTTCTCCTGAGGCTTTAGATCCGCTTTTTGTTTGGTCAGAATCGCGTGAAAAAGTATCCAGTTTAGCAAGAGTCGCGGATTAAGACTCACCGCCCCCATCCACCGGTTGTTTTCTTATGACAAACACGTCTTGACATTCAAAATAAAGAGTGCTACGTTATAAATGGTCCTGTCGTAAGGATGCCTAACTGTCTACAGATTCTTAGACGTTTTTACGACCGGATAATTCCTCGGGGAACTGGGTCCTTGGGGACTTGACTTGTGTAGAGCCGAAAGGCAATAAACACAAGTGACAGAGGTCGTAAACGCATAACATAGTATTTATCACGTAGCGAGCGCCCGACCCAGGGAGGCATCTAAGTCTCGTAGTCGGACCGTAAACATTGATGTAATATTAATCAGTGCTCGCGGTCCGCGTTCTTTTCATGTGTAGTTATGTAGTGAATCGTTGGATGTATATATCGGCTTGAAACTCTTATTTGCTCATAAACTAATTGTATATCAAATGAGTGATTCTTAAAGTTTTTCCAACACAGTACGGGCATCTTTTTTACGTTGCCCTAAGGTATTTTGTGGGTCGCTCATGTTTAAAATATATTCAGCGTAGTGTCGGGCAAGAATGATTTTACCCTCCCGTCTGCATATCTCCGCTTTGGTAAGCACTAATCCTGACATCCAAACATTCAACTTTATCTCTGCCTGATCGCCACTCGCGATTTCCTTGTCGTAACCTTCATAGATCCACTTTTCTGCTTGCATCAAAACATCCCACGCCTCCTCCTTTTTACCTATTTCGTAAAGAATTTGCGCTTTTAGATTTGCCGGCCACGCTCTATGGGCTTGCGATCCGGGTAGCGTTTCCATGGCCTCGGTAACAATTTGAAAAGCTTTTTCTAATTGTGTGGCTTTGGAATCTTGGTTGGCAGTTTCCCTCGCCGAGTCAAAAATAATTGACGCTAAATGCACCTGCAATATTGACTTTGGACCTTGTGGAATTTCTGGGTGGGTGTTAGTAATCGCCAATGCTTTTTCCACACAAACCCTTGCCTGTTCCCTTAGTGATAATTTTACCTGTGGGTTTTTTTCTTCCTCCACCATTTTTGTATATACGATTCGGAGATGGCCCAACACATCAATCTCACCACGCGGATTGTTATTTTTCTCGTCCCAATCGATGATCTGTTTAAATAGCACTTCTGCACTTTCCAGGTCGCCTGACTCTCTAATTTCTACTGCCTGATTCTTTAACTCCTCACGGCCTTCTTTTGTAACTGGTTTTTGCTTTTCGTTCATAGGGTAATTATATCAAGCCTTACCAACGGAACCAAAAAGCCGGATTTTTCTTTCCACTACTTCCTGTACAGCTTTTATAGCCGGTGGGGTTAGTTTATATAAGGCTACCTCGTTTGACGAATTCAGGCTTTCTTGCAGGGACATCTTGTAAGCGATCCGCAACTCAGAGTTAACATTCACTTTTACTATGTTGTTTGCGACTGCTCGTCTAATGTCGTTCTCATTTATTCCCGAGCCGCCGTGCAGGGAAAGAAAAGTGTTTGGTAAGGCTTGGCGGATTTTATGTAAAAGCTCTAAGTCTAAGTGTTTTTCGTTTGCGTACACTCCATGCAGATTTCCAATAAAACTGGCAAACACATCAATGCCCGTGCGCTCCACAAAGTCGCGCGCCTTTTGCGGATCCGTGTACATCCCAGCCTTTTGATACATCGTAGGGTCTTCTTTTGTGTGGTCTTCTGAACTTCCTTCAATATGATCCATTTCTCCTTCCACCAAAACTCCACGAAAATGTGCCAGTTTTACAACCTCCTTAGCAATCGCCACGTTTTCTTCCAGTGGAAGTTTGCTGGTATCAATATGCACATAATCAAAGCCCGCCTCAATGGCCTTTTTACAGGTTTCAAAGTCTTTTCCGTGATCCAAATTTAAAATTATGGGAAGCCCTGAATCTTCCCGACTTAGATTTACCAACGCGACCAACTCCTTTATTCCTATGTAATTAACCTCACCATCAGAGGCTTCTAAAATAATCGGCGACTTTAGTTTTAAAGCAGCCTGGGTTACAGCTTTTAAAGTTTCTATGCTCGACATATTAAACGCCCCAACAGCGTAACCTTCTTTTTTGGCTTTTTGTAGTATTTCTAGTGCTTTCATGTTGAGTTGACTTTCTAAAAAAGTATACTACAATATTTACTGAAGGTCATACTTGCACCGATCTACGGTTCTAGTAAGATGCAGAATAGCTTCCGCAAAACGGAGGCTTTTTTGTTTATATTTGTTCTACTTCGTTTCTAGATAGCAATCCGTTCATGGGACCGATTTCTCTAATGCAGGCGGAGGAGTTGGTAAGCCCCCACTTTAACGAATCTTCAAGACTTTTTCCATAGATAAGCGCCGATAGAAACCCGCTGGCAAAAGCGTCGCCGGCGCCCGTCTTATCTGTTATCGGTTTATTAATTTCAACGATACCTGATTCTGCAAAATTGATTCCGTCACTAACACTGGCGCCGTTTTCCGCGTTGGTAATAACCGTCATTTTTGGTCCTAATTTCTGTAGTGATGTGTGGAGCTGTTTGCGGGCGCTCGATGTCCATAAGAAATCTCCGCGAAGCGTGATTTCGTTGGACACGACGCCCGCATTACTTTGCTCAAGGATTCTCAGAGCCTCTTCTTTATTTACAAACAAAAGGTCGGTTATTTGTAAAAAGGGCGCGTACGCTTTAAAACCGGCCTTAAAATGATAAACTCCCGGGTTAAAAGCCGTTAAGATTTTTGGATGCTCCTTCAAATAATCGACCAGTTGTTGCTGAAACGGCTCGAATTGTTTTGGTAGAGATGAGTAATAAATCCATCTTGGTTCACCCCAACTCTGAATCTTATATTTTTTAGGTCCGTGGTAAGAAAAAATGGTTCGTTCGCCTTTGTAGACGATGATGGAATGAATATCAGTTTGATTAAGACTTTTTACCATAAGCGAAGTATCAATACCTCTTTCCTTAAGTTCGCGGAAGAATCTCTCTCCATTAGCGTCGTTGCCTATTTCCGAATAGACCGACACATTAAGTCCCAGCTTAGCCATTCCCGCCGCCACATTAGCACTATTACCTCCAAGGCTGGCTCGATACTCCGAAACCGGTATTTTGTCTGCGTACTCAAAGCAAATTTTGCATTCATGCTCTTTTAAGTCGCACATTACCAAAGCGTCATCCACTTTTAAAAACTCATCTATTGAAACGTCACTTATAAGTACGGCGTCAAAAGGCATAGGCAGTAGGTGGGGCTATTTTGCTGGCAAATAGGACAATCACCACCATCTTTCCGGCAATGTATCCAAGGGATCCTAAAAACATACTTACCGAAAATTTGGCGGCAGGCTTTACATGTCCAAATCCTCCCATATTCATGCCCCAGTAAGTTACAATTATCATGGTAATAATTAAAGAAAATTCCACCACAGGGAATATCTGCGATTTGGTCAGAACATTTACTAAATTTTCGGACATGTTGCTCCTTTCAAAACTTTTTAGTTTAATTGGTTGACTTGTTAAATTTTAACACAGCTTCGGTAATTCCGTTTTTATCCAGTTTATGTTTTGCTAAAAGTTCGTGGTATTTACCGGATTCACCAAAAGAATTGTCCGCACCTAAAATTATTACTCTGGTTGGTTTTTTGTCTGACAAGAATTCACAAACCGCCCCGCCCAATCCGCCGGCTTTTTGATGTTCTTCCACCACAAAGAGAGTTTTAAATTTCTCTGCCAATCCTAGAAGCATTCCTTCATCCAAAGGTTTTATGGTCGACGCATTAACCACTTGCGCCGAGATCTTGTGTTCGATTAATTGTTCGCACGATGCCAAAACCTCGACGATAACTGGTCCGTGCGCCAGGATACACACATCGACCCCCTCTTTTAAGGTTTGCCATTTGCCCAAATTAAAAACATCGTCTTTTTTGGTGAGAACCGGTGTGGCTTCCCTGTAAAGTCGTATATAAACCGGACCTGTAACCTCTGTTGCTGCAAGGGTCGCTTTTTTAGCTTCCCAGTAGTCGCACGGGGAAATAACCGTTGTATTTGGTAAAACGCGCATCATTGCTATATCCTCTAGCATCTGATGTGTTGCCCCATCAGGCCCATCGCTAAAACCTGCATGGCTTCCAATAATTTTTACATTGGCGTTAGAGTAACAAATCTGTGTTCTGATAAAATCATAATTTCGACCCGGGGAAAAAGCCGCGTAAGAAGCCATAAAAACCGTTTTCCCACTTAAGGCTAAGCCAGCGGAGATTCCCGCCAGGTTTTGTTCTGCTACCCCTGCCTCAAAAAATCGTTCGGGAAACTTTTGCGCAAATTTGTGCGAATCAGTGGATTTAGTTAAATCCGCGCAAACCACCACTACATTGGGGTCATTTTCACCCAGCTCTAGCAAAGCATCGCCATAACCTTCCCGTGTAGATTTAAACTCCGTCATGTGTTGTCTGTAGACTAGTTGCAACTTCTATTCTCTTTTGTCACATCAAAGCTAGTCTCGTTATCGCTTTTGCTTATCTTCACAACATCCACCAGGATGTTGCTTTTTACCTCCGGCACGCAGGTAGTATCAGGTTTATATTGGATAATTTTTACATTAAGTTTCTTTTCAGCTTTATCTATTTCCACTCTTTTGATTCTAATTAAGCTCTCTGTTTCCTCTTGGGTGTCGCTTGTTACTCCCAGCAAAAACTCTTTGTCAAAATTTACCTTACTTAAAATTGCGTTAAGGGAAGCTTCGTCCACTATGTCGGCATAAGCAAAAAACTCTTTTAACTCCGCTTCACTTTTTATAACACGTCTAACTTTTTTAACATCTTTTTGCGTTTCCCAGGCTCGTGGAAAACCTTCCAGCCTGGTAATTTCCACGGTATTGTCATCCCTAAACCACGGCAACTTTAGTGTATCTTTAAGTAGTAAATAGCCCGCGCCTAAAATTAATACAAAAATTAGAATAACCGGAACAAGATTCATGGAACTTTTTGATCTAGTCATAGTCGCTTTCTATCTGGCCTTCCAGAGTCCTCAAATTTTTTAACGCTTTTTGGGCAATTTCCTTTGAGGGCGCCTTTCCGTGCCATTCAAATTTATACTCCATTTCGGGAACTCCTTTCCCGGGAATGGTATGAGCAATTATAGCAGTAGGTCGTTCGTAAATGCTTTTTGCCATGTTACAGGCGCTTATAATTTCGTCTATATTATGTCCGTTAATTTCTATTACATGCCAGTTAAAGGCCTCCAGCTTGTCGCGTAAAGGCTCTAAGGGCATAATTTGTTCTGTGTAGCCGTCAATTTGAATGTTATTTCTGTCAATTATCCAAGTTAGATTTTGCAGATTATGGTTGGGTGCAAACATGGCCGATTCCCAAATAGCGCCTTCCTGAAGTTCTCCGTCGCCGGTAATGCAATAAATTCTGTACGACTTCTTATCAAGTTTATCTGCCAGCGCCATTCCGCAAGCTAAACTTAAACCTTGCCCCAAAGGTCCGCTAGAAAAGTCAATGCCGATATTTGTATTAATGTGCGGGTGCCCTTGTAGTGGCGAGTCTAGCCGTCGTAAAGTTTTTAGGTCCGACTTTTGGATGAAGCCCTTTTTAATTAAAGTAGCATACAAAATTGGGCAGGCATGTCCGTTTGATAAAATTAGTCGATCGTCAACATTAAGAATACTAAAATACAGCGCGGAAAAAATATCAGCTAAACCTAGCGAGGATGCGGAGTGCCCGGAGCCCGCGGCTAAAAGCATTTTTATTACATCTTGTCTAAGCTGGACGGCAATTTCTTCCAGTTCCAGCCGGTGTTTGTTTTGGGGCATTAGATCGATTATACACCTCAACGATTATTTGTTTTCCAAGCCCTGTGTGTATTCCAGAACTTCTTGAGGGGAGTTGCAGACCTTTAACATGTTGCGTTCTTGATTACTGATGGTGAGGTGTTTTTGTAGAACATCTAAAAGTTCGTTCCAAAAGTCGCCAAACATTATTATGGGTTTGTGATCAGGTTCGTGGATCCAAGAACTAATCCAAGTCATTCCAAACTCGCTTAGAGTACCTAAACTTCCTTTAAAAACTATGTGCAAATCGGTGTTTTGAAGCATTACTTTTGTTCGATCGAAATAGTCTAGGGTGACTATTTCCTCGTCGGTCTTGTTTTTTGGATCCACACCTTCGTAATGTCGTTTTGGTTTGTTGGGATGATAAGTTACCGCCAAAGTTTTTCCGCCCCCCATTTTTCCGCCCATAGTGGAGGCTCGCATTACGCCGGGTCCGCCTCCGTTTACAATTTCATAACCATTATGCGCCAAAAGTCGTGCCGTTTCGTAAGCGTCAGTATAAACTTGGTTTCCCTCTTTCCAAGCTGCGCCGCCTAAAAATGCTACCTTTTTGATTTTACGGGGATTTTCTGCTATTGAAAAAGTTTGCTCGGGCATTCTCAAATTGTAACACAAAGTCTTTGTAAGTTTGGGCGGGGTTTTGCGACTTAAAAACCTGCGAGCCAACAATAACTTCATCCGCTCCCGCTTCCACAACCATCTTCATGGTTTCTGTACTTATTCCCCCGTCAACCTGTAAGCTAATATTTGGATACTTTTCTTTAAAACGGGTAATCTTATCTAGCGATTCCATAATAAACGGCCGACCTTGCCCGCCTGGAGTTATGGTCATAAACTGAACATAGTTGCATTGTTTTATGAAATCCTCAAAATCTTCAAAGGGCGTTTGAGGATTAAAAGAAAGTCCCACTCGAACATTTTTGGCTTTTAGCACGTCGTCGTAACTTTCCATGCATATAGGGTTGTACATAAAAGCTTCGGCTTGGGCGCAAACATCTTTAACTACAGGCGGGAGTGCCACGAGAAAGGATTCGGGTTTCTGCACCATGAGATGAAGTTGGATTTCTGCAACAATTTGAAGGTTTAATAAAAAGCTAAGGTCTAAAAAGGTTTTTCCGTCCACTAATAAACCGTCCGCAATGTCCAACTGAATTTTTGGCGCTAGGTTGCCCACCAGATTAATTTCCTGCGTGGCCTTTTCTACTGTCTCTTCAAAGACTCCCGGTATCACCATATTCGTTTAACCTTCTTTCATGACGTTCTTCGTTGCTAAATGGGGTTTCTAAAAATGTTAGCGACATTTGCAGGGCGGATTCTTTAGATATGTAATCGGCAGGGAGGGCCAGCACATTTACATTATCGTCGTTTCTGGCTGATTTGGCGTGTTCAGGACTCCAGGAAAGAGCGCATCTTATGTTTTTGAATTTATTGGCTAAAACGCTTACGCCCACACCGTTTCTGCAGATTAATATCCCGACGCTCTCGTCCTGTGCTCTTGATAAAGCTTCCGTCACCTTTTTTGTGTAAGCAGGATAGTCGTCGGTGGGGTTATATGTTTGAGGACCTAAATCATCGATGGTGTATCCGCGCGATCTTAATTCATTAACCAAGAAATTCTTAAGGTCAAATCCCGCGTGATCGCTTGCTATATAGACAGCCTTTTGACTTTTGTTACTCACTGGTAAAAACATAACATAGATTGAAGTGATTCGTCAACGCGTCTTAGAGTAAAATGGAGACATGTACGGAATTTGTTTATTTCTAGGAGTATTCTTGGCGACCTTGGTTGGGGAAAGACTTTGCAAAAGGCGCGGGTTGGATTTACAAATTTTCTGGAAAGCGGTTTTTTATGCACTTTTGCTGGGTCTTGTGGGCGCGCGACTTTATCACGTAATTCATCGCTTCGATTATTTTAGCCAACATTCGTTAGAAATATTGGCTGTCTGGAAAGGCGGTTTGGGAATTTGGGGTGGGATTTTTGGAGGGTTACTGGGAATTTTTCTGTCGACAAGGAAAACAGGGAAGCTGCTTGAGTACATCGACGTTTTTGCCATTGGCGCTCCATTAGCTCAAGCTATAGGAAGATGGGGAAATTATTTTAATAGAGAGCTTTTTGGTTACCCTACAAATTTACCGTGGGGGATTTATATTCCCAAAGAACTTCGTCCCAGCGCTTTTAGATACTATGACCGTTTTCACTCGCTTTTTCTTTACGAATCGATTCTAAATTTATTGCTATTCGTTTTTCTTTACAGAGTTTATAGTCGACAAAGAATTGCTGGGACTGAATTATCAGCGGGTTCTGTAACGATGCTATACCTGGCTGGTTATTCTGTTACTAGATTCTTTTTAGAGTTTATGAGGCCCGATCCATGGAGGTTTTTTGGAATTCCAACGGCAAGTTTAGTATCAGCGGTGGTCTTTTTTGTTACTCAACTAATTCTATGGTTTCCTCGCAGAAAGAGGCGTTTGGTCTAATTTTCTGATAATTCCTGGAAAATCTGAGCTTTGGGTTATATGCATCCAAAAGAGCTTGGCAGGGTTTTTCCGTAGCGAATTTGCAGACGATTCTTGTATCCAAACCTATCTGTTGGATTGCTTCAAAATAAGGACAGAAATCATGGGCGTGCCAAGTAATTTTTGTTTTTGTTTCTTTGACAATGGGAATTTCTTTTGGATTGATTCCCATATATTCAAGCATGACCAATTGAAATCCTTTTCTAACTTCTGTACCCTTTAGGCGGGTAAGACAGTCTCTATTTTGTTTAAACCAGGCAAGTCTCCTCGAAGCAATTTCGTTTGCCCACTCTGCAAGAGCTTGCTCTAAGCCGATTTTTTTGCTTCTACTAATGACAGTTTTAAGGCGTTTTATATATTTAGGGACTTTTGCAGCTTCAGAAGCTCTAATCTCTACTTTAATTCTCATAAATACTTAAACTCTATACTAAATATAAGCTAATTGTTAATTCGATGAATTACGTTTGCCGACACTCAAGCTTTCTCACTCCCTCCAACCAAAGGAGGGTGATCGCTATTTCGGAATTCTCTACCTTTGGTTCTGTCTCATTAATCTTCTGTTCGATTTGCTGACCGGTTGGAAAACTACTCGACTTGCTCAGCTCCCTTACTGCCTTCAGGATACGTTCGCTGGTATTAGCAGCCATTTTGACCTCCTGCAACCTAGATTAATTGATCAGAGCACATATTTTATCTCAAAAAGAAGGAAAAATCAAATACTATAGGCTTTAGCTACGAAAAACGCCACGCCCTGTCCATCATCTGTAATCTCGCTGATCGCGAGGCATAATGATTTCGAGGTCGTGGCGTTTGCTCTCTAGGACTCAACGAACGATTGGTAGATAAGACCCCCAGTATCTGTTCTGAATCACGATTGCGCGCGTCTGCCAATTGCTTTCGTCTATGCCCTTCGCTGAGACATATAGTTGCCAAGGGCGACCCGGAGACGGCGGTGGGGTGGTGGTGCGGATGGTCATCTCTACAGGTTCTCCTGCAGAGTCGAATTGACCCATAAGACACCACAATCCCCAGTTTGACTCCATGGAGTTGAACTGCAGGTGTGAACCCACAGCCCCCGTGACTTCGACTGCCCAGTCCTTGTTTCCGTAAACTGAAATGAGAAAAACGCTCCTAGGTGTGCCCGTGTTGTACAAAGTGACGATCAGATCTACTGCGATTGTCGAACTCACAGTGATGGGTTCGTTTGGCTTAAAGGGTGTCAAACCCTCGGAGGTTTTTACGCCCCCCATCAAAACGACCCCACCATCAGCGTTCACCGGACTAGCCGGGAACAACAATAGAAAAAACGCGACCGAGAACAACAGCGCTGCACATGTCAGAAGGCGTCTCATCGATCTTCTCCTTATAGTTAGTCCGCTTGATTAGAGAACTCTACCGATTTGTAGCTAAGCGTATTATATCAATAAAAACGGGTTATGTCCAATACTATAGGTCATTAAGAAAGAGGTATTCTTTTGGTATTTTGACTCCCATCCCCCATTTTAGTAGTATTCTCGTTATGGTAAAGACGTTGACGGGAGCAGAAGTTAGGCAAAAGTTTATAGATTACTATAAATCCCTAGGGCATGTGGAAATTCCCAGTAGTCCTTTAGTACTAAAAGACGATCCCACCACGCTTTTTACAGGTAGCGGTATGCAACAAATTGTTCCGTATTTACTTGGTCAGCCGCACCCTTTAGGTAAAAGGCTTGTGGATGTTCAGCAATGTTTTAGAACGGAGGACTTGGAAGAAGTCGGGGATGGATGGCATCAGACTCTTTTTGAGATGCTTGGTTGTTGGTCTTTGGGTGACTATTTCAAAGCGGAGCAAATTCCTTGGACCTTTGGTTTCTTTGTAGACGAGCTTGGTATAGACCCACACAAACTTTATGTAACAACTTTGGCCGGGGGTCACGGTATTCCAAGGGACGATGAGACTGTTGCCATCTGGAAAGAGGTTTTTGCTAAATACGGTATCAAAGCAGAGTCCACGGACGATATTTATAAAGTTGGAGGAGGTAATTACAGGATTTTTTGTTATCCGTGGAAAGTTGGTAAAAGCTGGTGGGAGCGTTCTCGTGCGCCAGTGGGTGACCCTGCTGGTCCAACCACCGAAATATTTTTTTTCACAGGAAACGACCACGACAAAAAGTTTGGCGAATACTGCCATGTAAATTGTGATTGCGGTAGGTATATAGAAATAGGCAACGATGTTTTTATGCAATACAGAAAAGTTAGCCAGGCAGATTACGAACCATTAGTACAAAAAAACGTGGACTGTGGTTGGGGTTTAGACAGAATTGTTCGTGTGGTACAAAATAAAAAATCCAACTTTGAAACAGATCTTTTTCATCCCATCATCCAAAAAATTGAATCCATGTCGACAACAAAATACGGCGACGGTGCGGTAACAGACTGGGTTTACAGAATTGATGCCGATCACATAAGAGCTTCCGTTTTCCTGATTGCTGACGGGGTTACGCCAAGTAATAAAATGCAAGGCTATGTTTTAAGAAGACTTTTGCGTAGGATAATTTTCCAGTCCAGAAAACTTGGAATACCACAGAATTCTTTAGCGGATGTGGCAAAGGTTGTTATCGATAAGTATGGGGACTATTACAAACATTTGCAAAACGCGCGGGATAAAATAATCGCTGAAATTTCTGCCGAGGAGGAAAAGTTCAATAAAACGCTGGAAAAGGGTCTCAAAGAGATGGAAAAGATGTACGAGAAAAATGGTCAAAAGTTAAACGATGGCCAATTAGAAAACCTTTATCAAACCTATGGGGTGCCAAAAGAGTTGTCGCAGGAGATATGTAAAGAGCGCGGTTGGATTTTGGTTAGACACGAAGTGTCGCACCGAACGAAGTGAGGTATAATCCTATTAATGCTCCCATTGCTAAACTTTTTCAAAAAACATAAAAGCGACGCGTTTTTTGGTGTCACTTTTAATTCCAGCAGCATAAACTTGGTGCTTTTTAAAGACGGATATCCTATACATTACGTACAGGAGAACCTTACTTCCGGGGTGGTTTTAGATGGTCGTGTGGTGGATAAGGAGCATTTTGTTCAGTCGCTTAATGTTTGTGTGGAACGAATTTTAAGTCAATTACCGGAAGAAAATCCTAAAGAAATATTTTTTGGAGTGGGGGGAAATAATTGTGTAGGAAATACAACAACAGCAAGGCAGAAATTGGATCCGCAGGAAAAAATAGGCAAAAATATTTTGGTGGGCGTTTATAAAGAAATCGAACAGAACGGGTTGGATGGAGCGTTGGAAGAGACCTACCAAACTACGGGAAACCGCGATGCACAGTTGGAAACCATTTTAAATGAAACAACCTCAATTAAATTAGACAACCAGGTGGTTTATAATCCGTTGGGGCAAAGTGGGGAGCTGTTGGAAATTCAGGTTTTTAACGCTTATTGCGTGCCAACTTATATTGACGCTTTGGAAGATATAGCGCGCGGTTTAAAAATGGGGCTTGGTGGCGTGTTTCCCTTGTCGTACCTGTTGTTTAAGAAGCTCAAAAGTAAGCTGGGCGCCAACTATGATGCCACCCATTTAAGCATTCACTCGGATTTTACGGATATTTCTGTGGTTTTTGGCGGAAACTTGGCTAAAAATAAAACGCTTCCTTTAGGTACCACGAGTTTGGAAAAAGATTTGGATTTTTGGATGGATGGGTTGGAGTTGACGTTTTTAGAGTTTTCCGGTGTAAAAACCTTTGCCAATAATGTTTACGTTTGCGGGAGTGGTTTGGAACGAACCGATTTTTGGGAAATGTTGGAATGGCGGGAATGGGAGGAAAAAATCCCATTTAAAACCAAGCCTATTTTTACTAAATTAGATGCGGGTTTTGTAGATTTGCCCCAAGAATATAAAGGGGACTTATTAATTTCCGGATTGTTAGGTATATGCAAAGAATTAGTTTAGAAATATATACTTCGGCGCTAGAAGCCGTAAATATAATTACCGACATAGTCGACCATAAAGTGGAGCTTTCTATTCCCGCGGGTTCAGTTTTGCTCGACAATATTTTAAATCTTAAAATTATCTTGGCACAAGCCAAGAAAGTTGGTAAAGAAGTGGATTTTGTTACGGATGATGAATTTGGCAAAAATCTGATTGACATTTTAAGAGGGGAGAAAGACGAAGTTGTAGTTGGGGAGTCAATGGTCAAAAGTAATCCCGCGCGTTTGCCGATTGCACTAAAATTACCATCAATGAGATTTCCTGTGACGCGTCTTCCCAAAATCGCTTTGGACTTTAGGAAATTAGGTTTGGTTATCCCAGTGGCGATTGTTTTGATGGTGGTTCTAGGATTCTTGTTTCTTAGTCGACAGCATAAAGCAGAAGTAACTTTATATTTTTCACCGCAAGTTTTAACAAAGAGCGTTGGAGTAAAGGTGGGCGACGGGTTAAAGACGGATCTGGATAAAAAAGTTTTGGCGGGGCTAAAGATCGCAGGTTCCATCGATCGCTCTTTAACGTCGGCTTCCACCGGAATCGAGTTAGAGGGGGAGAAGGCTAAAGGGAAAGTTACCCTATATAACTCTATTTTGGAAGCAGTTATCGTAAAAAAAGGTACGCAACTTACTTACAAAACCAAGGACTTATTGTATGTTTATACTACCCAAGAGGAGGTTACGGTTCCAGCGGGTGTGAATACCCTCGCAATTATTACTAAAGGAACCGCGGAGGTTTCTGTAATGGCGGAAGCTATTGGTTCAGCTTACAATATAAAAAAAGACAAAGAGCTAAGTGTTAAAGGTTACAAATCCAGCGAGCTTACGGCGTCAAGCGCGGAAGATTTTAAGGGTGGTTCTAGTAAAGAAGTCAAAGTTGTTACCCAAGCCGATTTAACTAAGTTGGAGCAGGATCTTATCGCCTATGTTTTAAAGTCGCCCGCGAATGCGCTAAAAACTCGGGTGCTGGCTGGATACGCTTTAGTAGATAAATCGGAAAGAGTTACCAGTAAAAATGTGGTGCTAAATAATAAGGTAGGTGACAAAAAAGACCAGTTTGGTGGGAGCATTACGGCGCAGGTGGAAGGTCTGTCGTACTCAAGAAACGAGCTTGCCGACTTTATGGGGAAGCTAAGTCAAAATGTGGTTCCGCAGGGTTTTGAGTTTCATTCTTACAACAAAGATTTGCAGGTGGATATTTTAGGAAATACGGAAAAAACCGTTCTTTCTCCCACAGAGGCGGATTTGCAAGTAACCTTTAAGTTTTTTATAACGCCCAAAATCAACAAGCAAAAAGTTTTTGACAAGATTGCGGGATTGAGTGTTGAGGATGCGGTTAACGAGCTTGATAAAATTAGTGATATAACAAGAACGGAGCTTAATTTGAAGCCCAACTTTTTGTTTTTTAAGAAAGTTCCAACTAAAGAAAGCGCGGTAGATATACAAATAAAAATTGAGGAGTAAAATGACAGAAGACACGGAAAGTAAATTTAATAACAAGTTTGTGGTAAGCATTGACTTTGGTAGCTCCACAACCGGTTTGGCGCTGGGTAAAAACGGTGTGGTTACGCCGGTGAGATCGGTGATATCCAAAGATAAAATGTTTGCCGTTCAGCAGATCTTACGATTTGTTAAGGAGAATAAAGCCTCGGCTGTGGTGGTTGGTCTGCCTTTAAGTATTGATGGAAAAGAGACCAAACAGTCAATAGAAATTAGAAGGTTTGCTAAGATTTTAAAAACCCGTTTGGGTACGCAGGTTTTATTTGTTGACGAATTTGGAAGCACTAATGAGGCGGAGGAAGAGGCAATTGATGCAGGTTTGCCACAAAAATCAAGAAAAAAAGTTGATAGTATAAGCGCCGCCCTTATTTTAAAGCGCTTTTTCTTCGATGAAGGTTTTTAATTATTTGTGTCTCATCCTAACCCCTTTATTTCCGCATTTCATGCACTCAAAATTGTCGCCGGGGTAAAGGCATTGCGGACACATGTAAATGCCGTCTTTATAGATAAGGTCACTATTTTCACAGGTATTACATAGAAAAATCACGTCGTTTTGGGAGATTTTTTTGCAACTTGGGCACACAAATTCTAAAGCTTCCGAATCGGGAATTAAAATGTCCGACACGGTTTCACGATCGACCGTTTTATCCTGCGCGTCTAAATTGTCGTCCACTTTTTTCTTTGCCATACAACCCTTTCTTTGATAATCTTAAAGCATGCCACTCGCGATTACAATTTTTCTTTCCGTATACCTGATAATTGGTTTTATTTACGCTCTTTGGATCTTCTTTTTTGGCTACGACCGTTGGTATTGGTTTCCCATAAACTGGCTTTTAGGTCCGCCCGTTATGGTTATGATGGCCTACTTTGTTATTACTGGTAAGAAAAATCCGCTCGGGAGATACTAATGTTTAAAGAATTTTTCGACAAAAAGAAGCTAATAACTTTTGACTTGGATGGGACCACGGTTAAATCCGAGAAGGTTTGGGATTTGGCTTTTAAAGAAGTAGCCAAGCTTTTAAGTTCCGACCCAATTACCACGGGAGTTCGTGGAGATACCGTTGCTGAAAGATGGAGGCGCATAATTGAAAATAACGACTTAAAAAGTACGCGCCCCGTTAACGAGCTTGTTGAGCTGACTCATAATGAATTTGTAAAAAATCTCGACAAGTTAGAATTAACAGAGGGTTTTTGGCCGTTTGTGGCAGAGCTAAAGCTTATGAAAAAGCTAAATTTGGCTCTTGTAACCAATACTTCGCGTGTGATAGTAGATCGTGTTGTTATCCAGCTAGAGTTACAAGAAGTATTCGACTTTATAGTCTGTGGAAACGAGGTAAAAAATCCTAAACCCAATCCCGAAATTTACAAAAAGACCCTAGCACACTTTAAACTGCGACCAAAGGAGGTTTTGGCGTTTGAAGATTCTTTAACAGGATGTACTTCTGCAGCCAAAGCGGGTATAAAAATAATCTGTGTGTGGGATGAGGAAACACCTAAAAGAAAGTTTCCGGACGAAGTCCTGGACTTTACGGGTGACTTTTCCCCCTTTCCTGGGGAAATGGATACCACTTATTACGAAGATATTAAGCATATGGTTAGAGAGCAGGAAGAGGGGAGGTGATTTTATGTTCAAGCCAAAAGGACCTTATTGTCAAAGTTGCGGAATGCCTTTATCA
>JBBAAW010000014.1:0-21379 GCA_041658075.1 Patescibacteria group bacterium | reverse complement strand
TTTGGTTTGATTCCCGCCAAATTCAAAAGGTTTGGCGTACAACTGCAAAAGGTACAGGGCGGCTGCAGTGTAAATAAAATGCCTGATGATCACTCTCATGTATTTAGGATACTACAAATTTTGTTTGGCGACAAAAAGAAAAAGGCGCCCTCGTCACTCAGCAAATATCACTGTGTGTCGGAGCGCCTTTACGGCAGTTGGAGTTGACCTTCCTTCTACCACCACTCAAAGACCTACGCGGCCCCTTTCGCCGGCCACTTTATCCTCAGGCCTTGCATGGAAACACCCCCTCAAATGCAGTCTCGCACTAGCTCGACTCATCGATTGTGCCTTCCCCTGTAGGACAAGCCTTGCAACTCTACACACTTTACAGCCACGACCCTTCACGTTCGGTCTCCTTTCGTTTGATAGGTTATTCGGGATTATCGCATACTGGTGCTAAAAATTCAATAAATATTTTCTTAAAGTCGATTGGAAAATTCAACGTGTAACTTATTATTCAGGATGAATACGTTATAACAACAACAAAAACCGTTGGTTTCGACACCCTGGTTAGAATCACCACAAACCGAACACTTACGATTTTTGTCTGCTATAAAACCTCCCTGAAATGTCTTGAACAAACAGCTATTATTATATCAAACTCGTGCCTCGTGTGTCGTCATTTGATTTTCAAAGGCGATAGAACTAGAATAGCTGCATCGGGCCGTTCCTTGTATAAGAAAGGAAGTGACGTAGTGAGTCGGAAAAAGCGCGGGAACCAGCCGGTCGTGATAGTGGACGGAATGTATTTCACACCTTGGAAATGCCCAAGGTGCGACAAGAAAGGGTGCGGCACTGCGATCAGCCAGGTCGAGGCAGACGGAGACGCAGAGGTTCAGCTCCAAAACCACAGGCGAGAATGTGTCTCCTGGGCTAGAGCCCGAGGATTCTCTTATTAGCAAGAGGGCGGACGCTGGCGGTGTCTCAACATCTTTCGATATCGCTACGTCCGCACTATTTTTCACAGGTCGTGTATCTACCAACCGATATTTTTACTTCTTAAGTGGTGGTGATAAACACGCGCAAAACGGTGGGATTCGTCCCGCAAGCGCTGGAGTAATTTTAAAGCCTCCGATGTTTTTGCAAGTCGCAATTCCTTGTAGTCGCAATGATGGTCTCTGTAAACTATCGTTTCTTCTTTCTTAGCCAAACCGATGACAGGAATGTCCAAACCAAGCGCAGTAATGACATCGGTAGCCACCCCAACCTGACCTTTTCCCCCATCTGCAACAACTAAATCCGGCAAACCCCAATGAGCTAAGTTCTCTCGCGTTTCGTGCAAGAATCTTCTAGTTAAAGCCTCTTTTAACATAAAAACATCATCCGGCGTGTCTTTAAGCTTAATTTTAAATTTTTTGTACTCTTGCCTTTCCAATCGACCATTTAAAGCTACCACCATGGAAACCGCCGCATCCTTTCCAGAAATATTAGCCACATCAAAACATTCAATTCGCGTGGGTAATTTATTTAGCACAGGTAAAACATCAGCCAGTTCTTTTAACCCCATCTCACAAATGTCGTCAACTAAATAAGGGTTTTCCATAAACTCGCGCGGAGCCCTAAAACTTTGCTGAATATACTCATATTTTTTTAGGATCTTCCTGATTTTTTCTGCTTCCTCATAACTCAACTTCTTTGATGCTTGACTCATTTTCCGTTGAAGCTCTCGTACAACATTTTGTTGCTGCCCTCGCAAAAATCGGACGACTCTTTTTATTGTCAATTCATACTCCTGTTGACTTACGTTTCCTAAACACGGCGACATGCATAAACCAATGTGCCCATACAAACAAGGTGAACCCAGCTTTTTATACTTGCTAAATTTACTCATGGAACAGTCTCTAAAGGGAAAAATCCGCCTGATAGATCTAAGAATATACCTTGCGGTGTAAGCGTCGGGATATGGACCAAAACAGCTGTCGCCTTTTATTATGTCGCTTTTGCGCGCGGTTAAAATTTTTTTAAAGTCGCCCTCTTTTCTAATAATTATATAAAGGTAAGATTTATCGTCTTTAAGATTTATGTTGTACTTTGGGTGGTACTTTTTAATAAGTTCAGCTTCTAGTATTAAAGCTTCCAACTCAGAAAATACCTCGATAAATCCTATATCCGATATGTTTTTCACAAGCTGTAGAGTTTTACCGTCTTTCAGATTTTTTTGAAAATACTGGCCAACCCTGTTTGCAAGCGAGTTTGCCTTACCCACATAAATTATCTGCCCTTCAACGTCCAAAAACTTATAGATCCCCGGACTATGGGGCAGTCTTTTGATTTTGTTTTTTGTCATCATCGTAAACGGATTTTAATAGATGAGTTGCTATAATACCACCAATCTCAACAATAGGAGGTGTGAGATGAAACGGACGGTTGTTATTCTCGGCTACGCAAGCGAGTGTGACCGAGAAAAAGGGACAGACCCTCATCGGAGGGTCGTGGAAACGCGCAATGGTCTCGAATTGGCAGTCAAGGAACTTGGAGATCAGGATCTCTGGCTGGACTACCGAACAAAGGAGGGGAAAAAGTTATCCAAAAGGGATGCCTTATTCCACTTCAATGGGCGCTGACGCGGTAACCTCGTTCTGACAATTTTTTTCTCATCACGAAAAAAACAGGACGAGGTTACTTTCTTTAAGGTAAAATGAAAATGTGAGGAAAAGCATTTGCCGGATTTTAATAGTAGTTCTAATAGTAAGTGTGGTCTTGACGTTATTTACTAAATGTTATGCCTATGCCCAAGAAGCAGATTTTGACACTGCCTACAACATTGAGTACGCAATAGATAGTTCCCTAGTGGTAAGCGTTAAGGAAAATATTGGTGTTATAAATCAAAACGCTAGCGCGGTTCCCTCGTCGTTCATAGAAACAATTACCAACATTAGCATTTATGACATAAAGGTATGGGATGCTAAAGACAAAGAAATCGAGCCTGAAGTGGAAATAAAAGAGGGTCAAAAAGAGACGATAGTAAAGATTCCCATTAAAGACCCGGCGATAGGTAAAGGAAAAAAAACCCAAGTAACGCTTTTTTATAAAACCAAGGATCTGGCTGGAAAAACAGGTAGAATCTTAAATTTGCACATTCCAAAGGCACCGGTAAGCAATTTTATGCAGGAATACAATGTACAGGTAAAAATTCCGCGAGACTTTGGTCCACAGATAAGTGTTACACCAAACCCTGTTGAGGAAAAAATGGAGGAGGAAGGCTATGTTCTTTTGTATAACAAACAGTCGTTGGAAAAGTACGGCATTAGCGCAAGTTTTGGCGACTATCAGATTTTTGATTTTGAGCTCACCTACGAGCTCCAAAACAACTCCTTTTTGGCTAAAAACATGTCCGTTACTTTGCCCTTACAGGTAGAAAACTATCAGGAGGTTAGTTTGTTGGATATTACCCCCAAGCCACTTAGACTTAAAAAGGATGGGAACGGAAATGTAATAGCGTCGTTTAAGGTGGGGGGTAAAAAGTCGCTGGATGTTAAAGTGGCAGGTAAAGCCAAGGTTTACACCAGAGAAACTAGCGCAGTAAATTATGATACTGATTTTGTAATTCCTAAAGAACTAAACAGATTTGTTAAACCGCAACCTTATTGGGAAACGCGGGATAAAGAAGTTTTGGAACTCGCGCAAAGCCTTACCAGCAAAGATAGGGGCGTTACGCAGAACGCCTTGTCAATTTACACTTACATAACTAAAAATATTTCGTACGACTTTGAAAAAGCCAAAGAGGGTGGAAGTCTAACTAGAAAAGGTGCTTTACAAACATTAAAAGACAAAAAAGGTTTGTGCTTGGACTTTACGGATCTATTTATTGCACTAACAAGGGCCGCGGGCATTCCGGCAAGAGAGGTTGATGGGTACGCATATGCCAAAGATTTTGGCGTCACACCAACTCCTTCAATCCATTTATTACATTCGTGGGCACAGTATTACAGCCCACAAATGGGCTGGGTTTCTGTGGATCCTACCTGGGGAGCAACCTCCGGCTTGGATTATTTTAGTAAGCTGGATAACAATCATTTAGCTTTTGTAATAAAAGGGATCGACTCTCAAAATCCTCAGCCCTCCGCAAAGTTTAAGGTAAATTTTTCAAATGACGACTTTTTCAATCGTGACAGCCTTTATGATCTTAAAAATTTACCACAGGACGGAAATTTTACACTCTCGCCTTTAGTGGTTGTATCGTTTGTTTTAGGGCTTGGGCTGTGTATGATCTTAACTCTTTTAATAGTCCGCTCAAAACACCGTTATAAATAACCTGTCCTCCAGCGTCGCCACCTTCCGGACCTAGATCAATAACCCAATCAGAATTTGAAATCACATCTAAATTGTGTTCAATAACTATTATGGTCGCTCCCCTTGACAAAAGTCGCTTAAAGATTGCTATAAGTCGTTCTAAATCCGCAAAATGTAACCCAGTTGTTGGCTCATCTAAAATGTAAAGGGTGGATCCGTAAGATTTTTTTGAAAGTTCTGACGACAGCTTTACCCGCTGGGCCTCCCCGCCGGAAAGCGTTGGCGCGGGCTGACCAAGTTTTATATAGCCCAAGCCCACATCGTACAGGGTTTCTAGCTTTCGGGCGATGGGCGGAATGTTTTCAAAGAATATTAAGGCTTCCTCTACATGCATGTTCAAAATATCGTTAATATTCTTCCCTTTATAAGTTATTTCTAGCGCCTCTGCATTGTATCGTTTTCCGTTGCAAACGTCGCAGTTTATATAAACGTCCGGCATAAATTGCATTTCAATTTTAATCTGACCTTCTCCTCTGCAAGCCTCACATCTACCCCCTTTTACATTAAAACTAAATCGGCCGGGCCGATATCCGCGGATCTTTGCCTCCTGCGTTTGAGAAAAAAGCTCGCGAATGTGGTCAAAAGCCTTGGTGTAAGTGGCAGGATTACTTTTAGGCGTTTTTCCAATAGGTGACTGATCAATGTCTATAACCTTTTCAATAAGTCCCGCACCTTGCAATTCCCTATAAGGCTCGGGTCTTTCTTCGTTCTTTAGTCCAAAATATTGTCGCAAACCCTTTAAAAGGGTGTCCATTATTAAAGTGGACTTTCCGGAACCGGATACCCCCGTTACGCAAGTGATTTTCCCCACCGGAATTTTTACATTAATGCCTTTAAGGTTTCTCCCCGACGCTCCTTTTAAGACGAGAAACTCGTCCTGACGTCCTACTCCGTCGTGGCGAATTGTATCGTTACCGTTCTTACTTAACAACTTAACAATTCCCCTTCCTACGGTTTTTCTTCTGCTTAAATAGTCGCCTGTAATAGACTTTTTATCCTGCATAATTTCCTTGGGTGTTCCTTGCGATACTACCAGACCTCCGTGCTCCCCTGCTCCAGGTCCAAAGTCAAAAATATAATCCGACTCCAGCATAGTTTCCGCGTCATGCTCCACAACTATAACTGTATTACCAAGGTCTCTAAGACGCTTTAAAGTGTCTATCAATTTTTTCTGATCGCGTTGATGCAAACCAATAGATGGCTCATCCAATACGTATAAAACACCGGAAAGCCCACTTCCAATTTGCGACGCCAAACGAATGCGCTGAGCCTCTCCACCGGAAAGTTCTGTGGCAGAACGCGCGATTGTAAGGTAAGAAAGTCCCACATCTAACAAAAACTGAAGCCGCGCCACAATTTCTTTAAGTATAGGTTTGGCGATAATTTGTTCGCTTACCGACAAAGGCTTGGCATGTGTTTCCAAACTATCGATCCAGATAATCAAATTGTCCACACTTAAAGTACAGACATCCCAAATGCTTTTTCCGTCCACCGCCACACTCAAGGCTTCATTCTTTAAACGGGTCCCATTACAAACTTTGCAGGGCTCTTTAACCATGTACTTCTCAATTTCGTTTCTTATGTAGTCGGACGCCGTCTCTTTGTGTCGCCTAATTAAATTGGGAACTACGCCTTCATATCTGGCCATAAATTGCCCCACCCTAAACTTTTTATCATCGCCAAAGCCATATAAAATAATTTTTAGCGACCTCTCGTCTAATTCGCCAATAGGCTTCATAGTAGAAAAACCGCACTCCTTGGCCACAGATTCAATAACCTTGCTTAACCAACCCATACTTTCAAATACTCCGCTCCAAGGCAAAATTCCTCCCTCCGCAATAGACAGATTTTTGTTTAATATCGCATCTACATTAATATTAAGTTCTACTCCTAGACCCGTACAAGCCGGGCAGGCTCCGTGCGGCGAGTTAAAAGAAAAACTTCTGGGTTCAAGTTCGCTAAATGACAAATTACAAACCGGACAAGCAAATCGTTCGGAGAATAAGTGATCTTCCATTTTCTTGGGTTCGATTGGAAAATCAAAAGAGTCGTCTTTAATGACCGACAGAATCACACTGCCCCCACCCAGTCGTACCGCATTCTCTACCGACTGATAGACAGCCGACTTTATATCCTTAGCATCATCGCCCAACATTCTTTTTTTGCTAATTATATGGCGACTTATCACAGCGTCGATAGAATGTTTGTTGGTCTTAATAAGGGATAGTTTTTCCTTTAAGTCCTTTATTGACCTGTCAATACGGGCGCGCGTGTATCCCTGCTTTTTTAAGTTTTCAAAAAGATCGCTAAACTCCCCTTTTCGGTCTTTAACCACTGGAGATAAGATAAATACACGCGCGCCCCGCTCTAACAAATACTCCTTTTCCTGACTTACTAGGTCAAGAATTGAATTAACTATTTGTTCAATAGATTGCCTGGAAATCTCTCTTCCACAGTTTGTACAATGCTGATGCCCAATTCGAGCAAATAAGAGTCGTAGAAAATCAAAAATCTCGGTTACCGTACCAACAGTAGAACGCGGATTGTGACTAACGGTTTTCTGATCAATTGCAATCGCCGGAGACAAACCTTCAATAGAGTCAACATCAGGTTTATCCATAACACCCAAAAATTGACGCGCGTACGCAGACAAACTTTCCACGTACCTACGCTGACCCTCGGCATAAATAGTGTCCATAGCTAGAGACGACTTACCCGAACCAGACACACCCGTAAAAACCACAAATTTGTTTCTTGGAATTTCCAAATTGATATTTTTTAGGTTATGCTGGCGCGCCCCTTTAACAATAATTTTCTGTTCGTCTTTTGACACAGCAATATATTATACGGGAATTATTTGGGTTTTCAATCCCGGGCAGGTGAGATTGTTTAAAGTTACTTGCAAACAACTTTAAGGGTCATACCCTCGTTTAATTCCTCCCACACATTAAGTCCGTTGGCGTTAGCTAAAATATTGTATTTTTCTCCATCGCCACAAACTCTTTGGGCTACATGCCAAAGCCCTTCTCCTTTTTGCACAATCGTGGTTTCTCCAACCGGCGTAGCTCCCTTTTCCCCCGGCTCAGCTGACGTGTCGGGAACGGTGTCACCTGTGGTTTCGTTAGTCTTATTCTCCTTTGTAACCTCTTCCACAAGCTTGCTATCGTCAATAACCACATTTCCACCCTTCGATTTTGTAAAGTAAGCATAGCTAAACACAGCAACCATAGCCAAAACTGCCACACCCGTGAGCAGGTTTGCCCAATTAGCATTAGGGTTTTGCTTCTTCATCTTCTCCATAATTCTGTTAAGTTGATCTTGTATCTTTTTCATTAATTATCACCCCCTTTAGTCATTGATCTTTTTTCTTATCCTCGTCTTTCTTTTCTTTATCTTCCTCAGGACATAAGTTAGGAATTTTGCTTCCCTTAGCAAAAACTTCACTTTTTCCGCATTTATTGTCTATTTTAACAAATACACCCTCCGGAACGCCAAATTGTTCATCCTTACTTCCCTCTAATACAATTTGCATTGCTCTATTCCAAATTGGCGCTGCTCCGCTAACTCCGCTGGCTAAATAAGGATTCATGGGCGAATTATCGTTATTTCCCACCCAAACCCCCACAACAAAAGAGGGCGTGTATCCTACAGTGTAGTTGTCGCGCTTCTCGTTAGTAGTGCCGGTTTTTACCGCTACCGTATGACCCGGAATGTAAAGAGAGCTTCCTGAACCAAAGGCGAGAGTGCGCGCGTAATTGTCGCTTAAAATATTGCTCATAATATACGCCGATTCTGGAGATAATACCTGTTCCTGCTCCGGCACATCATCTGAGTAAAGCTCGAATCCATTAGCATCTTTAACAGAGATAAAAGGTGTAGTGGGACGATACAAACCTCCACGGGCAAGCGTTGCATAAACATTGGTTAAATCCAAAAGACGGGTTTCTTTGCCACCCAAAGTAACAGAGTATCCATACGAATCGTCGACCTGCCAATTCCTAAGCCCCATTTTATTTCCAAGAGTCACCATATTATCCGGACCAACCTCTTTAACCATTTTAACCGCAGGGATATTATATGAATTGGCCAAAGCGCTGCGCAAAGTTACCGTTCCATGATAACGACCGTCGTAATTAACCGGTCTGTAAGTTTGACCGCCACCCAGCTGAATGGTTAGAGGCGCGTCCACAATAAGCGAGGCGGATGTAAAACCTTGTTCCAAGGCCAAAGCGTAAGTAACCACTTTTATTGCAGAACCCGGCTGTCGCATGGCAGTAATAACATCGTAAGCCCCCCAGCCTTCTTTAAAATAGTCAATCGAACCCACATAAGCCAAGATTTCCCCGCTTTTAGGCTCTAAAACCACCATAGCCCCATTACTAATGTTCAAATTGCCCGACTTAGCAACTTCCTCCGCCGCTACCTCCTGCAGTCTATTTTGCAAATCTAGATCCAAGCTGGTTTTAACCGTTAAACCCCCCGATTCCACCATAACGCGTCCGTATTTTTTCTCCAGTTCCTTTCTTACATATTGAACAAAGTGAGGGGCCTTAATATATTCCGCTTGCTTCACAATCTTTAAGTCCTGCGCCAAAGCGTTAACACTTTGCTGAGGCGTAATAATTTTTAACTCCTCCATACGGTCTAAAACTAATTTTTGGCGACTTTTAGCAAGATCTATGTCACTGGCGTACGACACATAAGAAGATGGCGATGACGGTAAGCCGGCCAAAAAAGCTGCCTCCCCTAAAGTGAGATTACTCACGTCTTTACCAAAAAATTTTTGGGAGGCGCTTTGAATTCCCCAAGCGGTTCCACCGTAAGGAATGTTGTTTAAATACAGCTCTAAAATTTCCTCTTTGGTATATTTTTTCTCTACAACTAATGCCAAAAAAACCTCTTTTAGCTTACGAGTGATAGTGCGTTCTGGAGAAAGCAAAACATTTTTTATAAGCTGTTGAGTTATGGTGGAACCACCTTGTACGGAGTCGTCAATAATAGTCGCCTTAGCAGCACGAGCTATACTTAAAAATCTTACGCCATTATGATTAAAAAACTCGTGATCCTCCACGGCCAAAGTAGCTAAGATTACATTCTTGGGAATTTGGTTTAGAGCAACCGGCGCGTATTTTTTGTCCACATAAATTTCATAAAGAGGGACGCCTTTTCTATCTAGAATTCTGGTTGGACGGTGGGTTTGCGCGTTCTCCACCAAAACCCCGGGTTGGGGAAGCCCGCGGTACCAACTATAGGCCATGGCCGGTGTAACAATGAAAAGCAGAGTAAAAATTCCCCCTGTGCTAAAAGTTTTAACCCACGACATTAGACTCTTAAATTTGTCGTTTCTGACAAAGCGAGGGGCTTCCAGCGCAATGGCGTGATATTTCTTTCGGACGTATTTTACTCTAGGTTTTTGGGTAATATTCTTAACTTGAAGCGCATATTTATTTGGCATCTTAACGACTTTATTAAAAGTCTTAGCTACCCTTTTTTTATATTCAATACCTTTCAAAGAAATATAGTTCGATGTATTACCTACCCAAGTAATTACTCTCAATACCGCGCGTTTACAAGCGTTTGGTATTGTTACAACAACAAATCGTGTACATTTTGGTAGCAATCTAAAAACTGCTTTAAACAACCTATAGACAGCTAATAAAATAAATAAAGGAATGTTTCCCACAAACAGCACAACATTAATAGTTGCGTTTATTATATTAATTTCTTTTGACTTTTTTCCCTGCATGATATCGCTTTTGCAAGTCACTCGTCTTAACAGGCGAGATAACGCAAACGAGCAGGAAATTTCTTAAGATGAATTGTACTAAATATTATGGGTTATGACAATAGTTTTTGGTTATTATTTTTGAATATTACTACTGTACCCCTGGCACCTTTTGTCTTATGAACCAAAAGGTGCCAGAGGCACTATGGGCAGAACGAAGAAAGGCGGGGCTAGAGGGGAACCACCTCTTCATCTGACACCACGTAGGAGCCAGCCTCGCGTGCGAGACGCCTGATCTCACTTTCGACTCCCCCAACCAGGAAACCCAGCCTTCCGAGCCGCACTTCTGGACCTCCCGCAACGCTGATCGTATTGCCCTCGACCTATATTACTCTTCCACTCGCCAAGGTGATCAACCTTATAGCTCTTTGAACCTTTTGGACAGTGGGTTTAATGGGCTTAGCCATTGCATACCTCCATGGATTTATTTCCTACCCTACCTTTGCTTGACTCTCTACCCCCTTCCCTTTATTCCCCCGGTCCTCCTTCTCTCCAAAATAGCTGCTTCGGCATCAGCTGCAGTGACCCATTTTTTGATGGTTTTTCCTCCTGCAGGTGTCATATCTGCCACGTTCTCGTTCATCCAGTCCACTATTATCTTTTCACCACGAGCTCCCCGTCTCGCCTGTCCCAGTGTGACCTCTTCAGACCTATCTCTTCCTCCCCTGGAGTCGACGCGGTCAACCCTGACAAACATGCCTGGCACAATCATCACATTGTGCCCATCCACCGTCTTGTAAGTCACCAATCGAACTTTGGCGCTTGGCATGACTCCTAACGAGAAATCACCGCACCCTCCTGCTCCAAAGTCCCCTTCTCCTCTCACAAAGTCATTTAACCAACCCATTATGCACCCTCCTTTGTCGTCTTGTTCTCGAACGTACTTCCGAGAAGCTTGCTCGGTCAACGAACCGCTGGACTGTGACGACCCCCTGTCGTACCAGAGAAGTGAAAACAGAATCGCCACCAATACGCAGAGTACACCGAGGACAATGCAAACTACCCTCGCTGGTCCATCTGCTATCCTGCTCAACACGAACTCCGTGACCGCCGCCACGAAGCAAACTCCGATTATATACCCCATACTCCCTCCTAAATCAGCTTGGATTCTGTGCCTGCGCTTGTGCCGCGAGAATTTGCTTCCTTTCCATAACTACGTCGACAAACTCTCTCTGCTTCACCCATCTGGCTACATAGGGATCTGTACCACCACCTTCCTCGAACATAAGCCCAGGATTAAACACTGGACACGCTCCCAAGAAGGTTGAAGATGAGGTTGTGGCAATATCCGCTATGTCGATTCCAGCCGTACGTGTTCCCGGTAATGGATGTAGGGTCGGAACTGTGACAATGATCTCATCATCTGTGGTGATGATGTTTCCGTAACGTCGCCATGCTACTGCTGCAAAAACCAACCAATAGACCAGAGTAACGCACCCATACGCCCAGTAGCGCAGACTAAGGCAGATTTCCTCAATGAACCTCAGAATGTCCCCAACGACCCCGGTTCCTAAAGCACCGTAATGCGCATAAGCCGCAAACGGAAGGAGAAGTACCCATATGATCGGCGCAACTCCTACGATCTTAGCGATCCCTGGTAAAGCTTCAAACCCGAACACGAAAAAACCAATCGGGTGATGCCCCTGTGCGAGCATAATTTTCTCCGCTGGGATTCCGCTACCGTAATTCCCTCCCACATGAAGGAGTAAATACACGATCGTAAATACTCCGACAATGAGGAGAGACGCGAACAGCCCCCAAGGTCGATGCCATACCGTTAGGTAGACACAAATCCCCAGGAGCAGAACCCAGTAAGGCCGCCAAATACTCAAGCTGAAGGGCTCCCTCTTTACATCAAAAACCCACGTTACCGTTCCACTCAACCATCTGAAAGCCCCCCGGAAGCCCCGGATCAACGCCGTAAGAAAGAGGACGTTAAGAACCGGGAACGAGAGAATTAGAAACCAACCGAAGAAGCCGTCCTTAGCTACATCCCCCGATATGTTGTTCAGCCATACCGAGAGGAAAACCGACCACAGAACGAGCAGCCCGAAATCCAAAGCGAGAAAACAAATTATACGCTGCTCGTCTGAACTAGACGCGTTCCACCACATACGAAAACTCTCGCGGGCCCCGTACCGGCGGATCTCGGAAACCAATCTTGCTAACATACCCACCTCCCAGTGAGTGCTCTTGAATGACCGCAAGCTAGGCTAATAATTCCACGTTATCAAAGTGCTGAAAAGACTGTAACACAACCTTGGGCAGTACCTATATAAATTATTCCAAAGGATGTCGACATTATACTATGAAACGGGTGAAAAAGGCAAAACTATAGGCTCCAAGCTTTGAGAGCTGTTTTGGCCTCTTTGGCACTGATCTTTTTAACCACCACCCCCATCTGCACCATTACAAAGTCGTTTATTTTGGCCTTAACGTCCCCACCCAAAAAAGCTTTGCGGGTTTGTCCCGGATACTCAATTAAGGCTTCCATACCGTCGATCTTGATAATTTTTCCGGGAATTGCTAGGCACATAATTGTGTTACACTTTAATAGGATTTTACCATTATGGAACAAACTAACAAAAAACTTGTGGTAGGCTGGTTTTCTTTTACTTGCTGTGAAGACAGCACTATTCTCTTGACAGAACTTTTAAATACTTATTTTGACGACTGGGTAAAACTAGTGGAGTTCCGTTATCTAAAAGCACTTAAAACCAAAAATAGCCTGGATGGATTAGATGTGGCCTTTATTGAGGGTGCCGTGTCCTCTGAGTCACAGGCAAATGAAGTCAAGAAAATAAGGCAAAACGCTAAATATGTGGTGGCTATTGGATCCTGTGCGTGTACAGGAATGCCGTCTGCTACTCGTAACTCTTTTACACCAGAGCACATTACAAAAAAAATTAAAGATTACATGTGCCGATTTGACTACAGTGAAAAAGTTAAAAAGTTGGAGGAGATTATTAAAGTAGACGACAAGGTTGAGGGATGCCCTATGAACTCTGAGACTTTTCTGGCTGTGCTATACAAATACTTAAAGATATTTGGTGTAGTTAAAGAAGGGTAAAAAATATGCATAGCGGAGACATTACCATAGACAACATCACAAAAATTGAAGGGTCGGCCGGATTAAAAGTCACAGTGGCAGACGGTAAGGTTACAGATTTAAAGTTTATTATCAAAGATTATCGAAGGTTTTATACGGAGGCAGTTAAGGGAAAGCCCTTTATTTCCGCACCAAGTTTTTTGTCACGCATTTGCGGAACCTGCTCCGTAGCCCACCTTTTTGCCTCTATTGAAGCTATCGAAAAATCTCAGGATATTGAGGTGTCGACCCAAACCAAAATTTTGCGCCGCCTTGCTTACAACGGGCTGATGATTCGAGATCACGCTTTGCATCTGTACTTTTTTGTATTGCCGGATGTTTTGGGTATAGATTCAATACTAGATATTACCGATAACCACGACGATTTAGGTCATATTCTTTTGCACGACTCTTTTGACATTAAGAAACTAGGCTCGGATATTACGGAGGTTATTATTGGGGCGGCAATTCACGCACCATTTCCCACTGTAGGTGGGTTTTTAAAGTTGCCTGATGAGTCAAAATTTGCGGATTTATCTTTACGACTTGAAAAGATTCGCATGCAGGTTTTACGAGGTATAGACGCTTTTTATAACTGGAACCCCGTACTTATCAGAAACTCCGACTATCTAGCCTTAAGAAACAACCAAAATTATAATTTCCTGGAAGGAGAGATTGTAAACACTACAGGAAAAAGGGTTCCGGAGGAAAAGTTTCACGACTTTCTAAAATCTGTGGTTATCCCCTATTCGCAGTCGGAAGGCTACATTTTTTCTGATGATCACGAAGATTACTTGGTTGGCGCGTTAGCTCGACTGAATCTAAACAAAGACTTACTAAATCCTAAAACTAAAAAGGACTCCGGTAAATATATCGACATATTCCCTTCAAACAACATTCACCACAATAATCTAGCTCAAGCAATAGAAATTTTGCATTGCGTAGATGACGCATTGGATATTTTAAAGTCGCTTAAAATTGTAAACGAAAAACCCGTTCGTAAACCACCGCAAGCAGGGGTCGGAGTGGGCGTCTTAGAAGCCCCCAGAGGCATTCTGTACCACATGGCCAAAGTAAACGAAAAAGGAATAATTGAAGATTACGATGTGATTGTACCAACCGCACAAAATCAAATAAATATAGAGAACGACCTTAAAAAGTACTTTAACGAAAATCTGGACAAAGGTGAGGAAGTTTTAAAATGGGAAGCGGAAAAAATTATAAGGTCCTATGATCCCTGCATGTCTTGCGCCACTAATTTTCTCAAAATGGAATGGATTCGATCATAATCGATATTTCCCGCCATAGGCAAGCCGATAATTTTAACCCGACCCAATTTCCCGAGTTTTTTAAGATACTTCAGCTGAAATCCTAAATCAAAATCGTGCGCTGTAGTTCTCGGGGGCAAAACTATTCTATCCAACTCGGCGTCCTGAATTAAGGTAACCTCCGTCAATCCTTGCACTACGTCCATGATTATTGCATCTTGCCTGTTGTCAAAGGGTAAGTCCTCGTTTAGTTTTATAAAAACAAATTCTACTCCCTCATCCCAACCCGCATCCGCCACCACTTTAGCAGCTTCTAAAGCACTACAATCACGCTCGATATTATCATTTCCAAAGACATAAACCTTCATAACACCTTAAAAGGTATAATACACAGACATGAATAAAAAAGCACTCCAACTCGCTTGCCGATTCTCCCTGCCACCCAATTCTTTAGGTTATTGCGGCCAGAATTCTGCTGCAGAAAAGTTTAAAAAATGCGTAATTGAGAGCGTATGTAACAACGTCAAAGAAGAATTGTCTAAATTTATTGTGTTAAACCCCTATTTTGAAACGCTAGCGCAGATAACAAAGTCCGATAAGTTTTCCTATGAAGTAGTTGAGGCTTACTGGTTAGGTAATACTGGGTTGAAAAAGTCCAAAACTGAACATTACAACACCCTACTGAATAACTTCATTAAACAAGGTGTTCCAACTTGGTTTGTAGATGAGCTACGGACTAAAACACCTAAAGTATTTATTCCGCACCATCTTTTCCAAGTTCTGCATGTGGGGGTGGGGAAAGCAAGCGGGTCGGTACCGTTTAATTTAGAGTCGATAAACAATTGCATGATTCGTTGGGGAGAAGTGATCAAGATTAAAAATAATGAACTAGTAGCAAACCTATACTCGCTGAAAAAATCAGGTAAGAACTATAAATTAACCCAAAAAAATGGACAGGCAAAATTTATTGACGGTTTCTTACCTAAATTAAAGTTGGGAGACGTTGTGGCTGTGCATTGGGGTCAGGCGGTAAAAGTTTTAACATTAAAAGAGGTCAACCAACTTTCTTTTTGGACACAGGAGGTGTTATCGCATGTCAATTAAGAATGTAGTAATAATTGGTGGAGGAACTGGAACTTTTGTGACTCTTTCAGCTTTAAAAAACTATCCAGTAAAACTTAAAGCAATAGTTTCCATGATTGACTCTGGTGGATCAACCGGACGACTTAGAGATCAACTAGGAGTTCTTCCTCCGGGCGATGTAAGACAGGCTCTTGTAGCACTCTCGGATGAAAGCAAAATTTGGCGGGATCTTTTTACTTACAGATTTGAGAACGGCGACTTAAATGGTCACACTTTTGGAAACATCTTTTTATCGACTATTGAAAAGATGGCGGGATCGTTGCCTGAAGCAATAAAAGTCTCTCAAAAACTACTAAAAACCAAGGGGGATATTTTGCCCGTGACTTTAGACAAATCTACGCTTTATGCCAAGTTGAGCGACGGAACCGTAGTGGAAGGCGAGGCAAAAATCGATGTATTGGGAGAAGATTGGAAGTCTCCCGTGCGAAAAATTTCTAAATGCTGGATCTCACCCAAGGCGTACGCCACCAAAGAGTCGTTGAAAGCAATCGAAGTCGCAGACTTCATAATAATTGGGCCTGGAGATTTGCACACTAGCATTCTACCAAACTTCTTAGTTGACGGCATGGCACGGGCAATAACAAAAAGCACTGCAAAAAAGATCTTTGTAGTCAACTTAATGACTAAAAGAGGGCAAACAGACGGCTTTAAAGCTAGTAATTTCATAACAGAACTTAAAAAAATTTCAAGGGGGTTGGTTTTTGATTACATTTTAATTAATAACGGAAAAGTTGAAAAAAGTGTAGTTGGATGGTACAAAAAAACTTGTGAGGTGGGACCGGTAGTTAACGACTTAACAGAAAACAAACGGACTAAAGTAATACCCTCGGATACAGTAGGTAGTACAAAATATGGAAAAACAATTTCCGATAGAATCCAAAGAAGCTTAATTCGCCACGATCCTGAAAAACTTGGTAAAGCCCTGATAAAAATTATCCTTGGTTAAACCAAGAATTTTTGATTGACATTTAAAGTTAACAGAACCATACTAATTATGGTGAAAGCAGATTTCTCAAAAATTATTAAAGACTCCATTAAAATCACTAAGAGTAACAAACGCCTGTGGGTCTTTGGACTGGTTTTAGCAAGTCTCGGCGCGGGAGCAAACATTGGTTCGGGAGGTAATTTTGGTGATGCCCTAAAGCAAAATCAAAAACAGGAGAACAGTGTGGTTGACTACAAAATCCCTACTGACCAAAGCGATCCTAACCTATTAAACAGCAACTTACTAACATTGGACCTTCCGGAAGTTTTGGGGTCGATGAATAACAGGGCAGAGTCAGCTACAAGTAGTTTAAAAGGACTTCTGAATACTGTCCCGTTTTCCTTTTACGTCGCGCTGGGACTTCTAACCATAGCTACTGTTACAATTTTTATTGCCGTGTCTTTGTATGGAAAATCTTGGGCACAATCCGGTTTAATTTACGGAGTCTATAAAGAAAGCGTGGGCGAGTCGTTAACTTTATCTCAAATGTCGGACAAAGGAAAATTAAACGCCGTAGAGGTCATTAAAGTAAGAGTACTCCCGGGGCTCGCATTAGCTCTCATAGTCATTGTATCCATTCTCATACTATTAATCCCGGTAGTCTTATTGGGAGAAACAGGAAAAGTTATAGCGGTTTTTATTGGAATTCTGTGGGCAGTCGCAGTGGTTACTGCAAGCATAATTTTAGGCGCATCTGTAAATTTAGGAATATTGGCTATCAATTTAGAGTCGCTCAAATGGAAAGAGGGCTTTGGCAGGGGATTTACAGTCTTTAAAAAATTCTTTATGGATGTTTTTATTATGTTGATCATCAATTGCTTTTCCGGTTGCGTGTTTGGTGTAGCTTCCATGGTCGGCCTTCTTGTTTTTGGAGGAATTGGTATAGCGTCAGTTATGGGAGCAGTAGCCTTTCCTCCTTTTATGATAGCAGCGGGCCCAATTGTATTTTTGGCGCTTTTGGTAATTATTATGCTAATGGGATTTATTGGTGCAATTTCAGCGGTTTTTACTCAGTCAACATGGGTTTTACTTTATAGACAACTTATGGAAGAAAATAATGAACAACAATAATCAAACAGATTTTGCCGGTTTTTGGATCAGGTGGTTTGCTGAAGCCGTAGATATCATTGTCTGGTCTCCAAACTTCTTTGTACCTCTTTTTCTGTTAAGTGCCTTTGGAAGTTCCGGTGTTGAAACCTTTATTCCAAGCTTTTTATGGTTTTTGCTTTATGTAATTTTATGTACTGGAATTCTCAAATTATTAATTCGTCCTCTTTTGATAAGTAAAATTGGCGCGGGATTTGGAAAACTTGCTTGTGGCCTACAAATTACACGACTTGATGGCTCACTACTTACATATAAAAACGCGCTTTTTAGAGAATATATTGCTAAAATTGCCTCCAACGCCCTTTTGGGACTTGGTTATTACTGGATTTTTAAAAACCCTCAAAAACAGGCTTGGCACGACTCCTTAGCAGGAACTTATGTTATAAAGAAACATAACGGGTTTTTTGCCGGACTTATGGTACTTATTTTATTCTTGGTTATCGACGGAGGCTTGGCTTATAAGTCATTTGATAATTTTAGAAAGAATCTAACCTTGCAATATGATATGGCCACACTTGTGACGCAAATTCAACAGGATCTTAATAAAAATACCAAACCGGAAAGTGTCCCGAGTAGTAACAATGTAATAAATCCTGGGGTAGAGTCGTATTAAGCGAGTATCCTCACTATAAAGTATAATAGGATGCGCAATAGCGTAAGCATACAAAACTTCGGAGGGATACCAAAGTGGTCATACTGGGCTAGTCTCGAAAACTAAGCGTGGGGTAACTCACACGGGGGTTCGAATCCCCCTCCCTCCGCCACTCAAAGGATGTTCCTACTAGTCCGCCGTGGCGTCGCCAGATAAAAGCGTTTTTCCTACAATATATAATGTTAGTTTGACTTTACTAAAATAGTTCCTATAATACGGGCTATCGTAAATAGTTCGCTTTGTTTCTAGAAACTAGTTAGTGGCATGTTAAATACTTCAGAGGTGACAACAAAACAAGCTTTTTCTCGAATGTTGATAAATGAAGAACATAAATGGGCTGCATACGCCGACGATGAAGTTAGATTCGTTATAAAAACATGTAAGATAAACAAAAGGCACAAGTTATTAGATGTAGGATGCGGAATTGGTAGACACTCAAATGCTTTTGCAGAGAAGGGATATTTTATTACAGGAATTGATTATGTAGAATCGTTCATTAAGCGGGCAAATGCAGTGAGGGGGAAAAGAAAGTTGGGGCCTTTATTCATTAATGCAGACTTCAGAACATTTAGTTTTAAACGTCAGTTTGATTTTGTAATTTGTTTATATGACGTAATTGGTTCTTCTATTGATAATGAGAATAATAACATTGTTCGCGCGATACATAGATGCCTTCAACCTAACGGAAAAGCCCTGATATCAGTTATGAATTATGATTATTCAGCATATAGAGCAACGCCTGAGAACTATTTCGTTTTTGAGTATGAACACGATAAACTCCTGGATCTAGTGGCTAGTGACACAATGGAGAGAACTGGAAACATTTTTAATCATAAATATCTTCTTATTGATTCACAAACTAGAATAACCTATAGAAAAGAGCGCTTCAGGTCGGATGCGGGATCACCAACAGAGGTTATAGTAAAAGACCGCAGATATACGAAAGACGAGATCGTCAAAATATGTGAAGAAAATGGCTTTACTGTTCTATGGTCAAGATATGTAAAAGCAGGAAATTGGTCTGAGAAAGAAAATAATATATTCGACAGTAAGGAAATATTGTTGTTTTGTGAGAAAAAAGAAGGCAGATAATACGTATTGTTACAGTAACAACCACAACGGTATGTTAAACAAAACCTTTAAACTTTGAATCTTCGCCTAAGGAGTCGACCAGTTTTGAAATTTGCAAAACTTTATTTTTAGGAACTACTAAAATTACATCTTTAGTATTGACCACAACCATCCCATTCAGACCAATTCCCACCACCAATTTATCGTTTTCCAGATTGTAAATCATTGTGTCTTTTGAGTCAGTAAGACTAGTTAGACCGTACTCCAGGTTGTCCGATTCATTTGGTATCAAAGCTTCTTTTAAAGCGTAAAGCGTTCCCGGGTCCGACCACCCCATATCTGCACAATAAACTACCGCTTGATCCGGCGACACGTTTTGAGAAATTGCTGCATCGTGACTTATTTTGGGTAGATTTGGATATATCTCTTTAATGACTTTAGCCTCGCCTTCCGTACCCAACACGCGGTAAATTTCATCTAGTCCCTCACATAACTCCGGCTGGAATTTTTTAAACAAACTTAAAGCAAAATCTAAATCCTCCACCACATAGCCGGAATTCCACACCCACTCACCCGATTTAAACATCTCAGCGGATTTTTCCATACCGGGTTTATAAACCCACTCTTTGTATTCAAAAAATTTACCCTCGATCTTTTTCCCAAACTTTATCCACCCACCGTTATCCCAAGCAAAACGAGGCTCTTCTCCAACAAAAACTAACTTTTCGGGATTTTCTATAACGTAGTCGCGCGACACTTTAAGAAGATTTAGATATTCGCTAACATTTTTTATTAAATGATCCGCCCATAAAAGTGCTACCGGACCTTTATAGCCCTGCTTTTTTAGTCGCATTAAATTTAAACCTACAGCGGAACCTAAATCACGCTTTTCCGGTTCCCCCACAATATTTGAAACAGGAATTTCCGAAAGCTCTGCCTTAACCATAGAAACATACTGCTCGTTGGTGCTAATAATTATATTTTCCATCCCAAACGTCTCTTTAACCCGCTCAACAGCCATCTGCAACGTAGATTTACCGTTAAACATCTTTATGAACTGCTTGGGTAAAGATTTTCTGGAAAGAGGCCACAAACGAGTTCCCACACCACCGGCAAAAATTATGAGCTTCATCTACCCATTATACTTAAAGATGTTAAAATGGGCTACGAACGATCGTCATTCCGCCAAAGGCAGAAACAAGGAGGGATCGCATAGTGGCTTAGTGCACAGACCTGGAAAGTCTGCGGGGCGAAATCCCCTCGCGGGTTCGAATCCCGCTCCCTCCGCCAGACTAGAACATAGTGTGAACTTAAGCTATCGTACGTATTATGGAAACAACCACCGAAGAGCTTATCGAAAAGGCGCGATTATTAGTAAAATCCAAAGTTATGCGTCACGGATCTACAACTGCAGATTGTGGATGCGCCTTAGTTACAAACGAGGGAAATATTTACCTAGGTGTTAGCATCGATGTACCCTCAAGTATGAGTTTTTGTGCAGAACACGCTGCCATTGCGGCCATGGTGACCAATCAGGAATTTAAGATTAAGAAAATTGTTGCAGTTCTTGAGGACGGCACTGTTCTTCCTCCTTGCGGTAGATGTAGAGAGTTTATGTACCAAATCGACAGCGGTAATTTAGAAATGGACGTGGTAATCCAAAAAGATAAAGTTGTTAAACTTAGGGAATTATTACCATATCCATGGGACGGAGATCTGTTCTAAAAAAGTTCCAAGTATGTCCCAAGCCCTCCGCCACAATTCAGAACCGTCCTCTTATTGACTACCCGTACCAGATTGATCATGCGGGGGTTTCGTTTTTCCATCAATTTCTGTCGTTTTGATAAAAATAAGAATTTATACCAAATTACCGCGCCACTTTTCGGCAGCTAGGATGCGTCTGACGGCAATAATATAGGCGGCCTGGCGCAAAGTGATCTTTTTA
>JBBAAW010000013.1:0-24541 GCA_041658075.1 Patescibacteria group bacterium | reverse complement strand
AGGTTGCTGGAAGTGGTTGACCCAACTCCCGCCACCATTGACGCTCTTTCTCACCTCAGCCTGCCGGCTGGGGTTGGAATTAGCATTAAAGTTTAGTTTTGTTGTGAGTATTCTGTCCAAGCCAATGATAATTAAGGCACAACTAATAAAATAGATTTGATCTGGGTTTTTTAAGGGCGCCCAGAAGGCGCCCTTTTTTTATGTATATGGAAAAGCTAACAGGTAAAAAACTTAATATGACTCAATTATTTAACGAGGGTGGGAAAGTAACGCCTGTTACTTGTGTTCTTGTGGATGAGATTTTTAAGGAAGATATTAAAGATGATTTAATTGGAAAAGCAGTAGTTCTTTGGGGGTTTTCTAAAGGAAGAGGGTTTGCCGGCGGAATGAAGAGATACGGTTTTAAGGGTGGCCCTGCTACCAGAGGTCAATCTACTTCTCCTCGTCAGTCAGGCTCTATTGGGTCTCAAACGCCTGGAAGAGTGAGAAAAGGTAAAAGAATGGCCGGTCATTATGGAAATAAGAAAATCACTATAAAAGGTTTAAAGATTGCGGGAATTGAAAAAGAAGCGTCAAAAATTATGGTTTCCGGACCTGTTCCGGGAGCTAGAAACGGCAAAGTTAATTTGAGGTTTATCTAGAAACGGAGTTTAACTATATATGGCTATGGTGGTTAAAAAAAAACTAATAGACGACACGATAAACAAGCCGGTGGGTACACAATCGACGCCTGCAAAAAAGCCAGCCGTAAAAAAAGCTGTAGAGAAAAAAGTCGCGGTGGAGAAGATCGAGGTAGTAGATACTAGTCTGTTAAATAAAGTTAAGGATGACGCTTCGTATGCCGGTGTTTTTAAGGAACCGCGGAATTCCGCCCTTACCGCGCAATACATAAGAACCTACCAATTTAATCAAAGAAAAGGCAACGCTCAAACAAAGACGAGAGGGGATGTATCAGGATCGGGAAGAAAGCCATGGAAACAAAAAGGCACAGGAAAAGCCAGAGTTGGTAGTACAAGAAATCCGGTTTGGCGAGGCGGAGGAGTTTCTCATGGTCCGGTTGCCAGGGATTGGAGCCTTAAAATGCCTAAAAAGATGAAATCAAAAGCCTTTCTTATTGCATTGTCAGACAAGGTTTTAAAGTCACGAGCCTTCTTTTTAGAGGAATTTAAAATTAATGAAGGTAGAACAAAGGAAGTTGTAGCTTTGATAAAAGGTTGGAATATAGTCGGCAAGCTTGTTTTAGTGGTTGGTAAGGAGAATCAAAATTTACATAAAGGTGCATCAAATCTTGTAAATATTGAAGTTGTCGACTCTAAAAATTTAAGCACCTATCAACTTCTATGGGCGGACAAAGTAGTTTTTGAAAAAAGTGCTTTGGATAAGATTATGGAGAAGTATGCCAAAAATTAATGAGATTTTAGAAAGGTTAATCACTACGGAAAAAACCACTAAGGCTAAAGAAGATCAAAATAAATACACCTTTAGAGTAAAAAATGACGCTTCGCAGGGATTAGTAGCGGTTGAGGTGGCGAGAACCTATAAAGTGGAAGTAGTAAATGTAAATCTTATGGTTATACCGGGTAAGAAGAGGCGACTTTCTAAAACGAATCGATTTATTAGATTGCCCAAGTGGAAAAAAGCTATAGTGGAATTAAAGGAAGGTCAGAAAATAGTTGTAGCCAAGGCTACAGAGGAAGATAAAGACAAAGATAAAAAGAAAAAGGAGTCCAATGATAAAAAGCTATAGACCAACAAGTAGTGGAATGCGCGAGAGGAAAACGCTTGTAAGCACAGCTACCAAAAGCCGGCCTGAAAAATCTCTAATCAAAGCGCTAAAAGGTCCGGCCGGTAGGAATCACGGCAGAATTTCTTCGCGACATAGACAGAGAGGCCATAAAAAATTTTATCGAATAATAGATTTTAAGAGAAACAAGTTTGATATTCCAGCTACGGTTTCTTCACTCGAATACGATCCAAATAGGGGTCCGGCTATTGCCTTGCTAAACTATGCCGATGGTGAAAAAAGATATATTATCGCGCCGGAAGGTTTAAAAGTTGGAGATAAAATTATGTCGTCCAAAAATGTTTTGGAAATGATCCCAGGAAACTGCATGCCCCTTAAAAATATGCCTTTAAGCACGGAGGTTCATAATGTGGAAATTAATTTAGGAGCAGGAGGACAAATGATTAGAGGAGCGGGTTTATACGGCACTATAATGGCAAAAGAAGGAAACTATGTTAATATTAAACTCCCAAGCGGGGAAGTCAAAAAGTTTATGCAGGATTGTTTGGCAACTGCGGGCGTTTTGTCTAATTCCGATCATAGAAATAGAGTTTTGGGTAAAGCTGGTATTGCTAGGCACTTGGGTGCCAGGCCTCATATAAGAGGTGTGGCTATTGCCAATCCCACTGATCACCCACATGGAGGCTCTTATAGAGATAAAGGCATAGGTCGTCCCTCACCAGTCTCTCCGTGGGGTTGGAAGACTAGAGGTAAAAAAACTAGAAGTAGAAAAATTGGGCAAAAATATATGGTAAGTCCAAGAAAGTCGACTAAAAAGACATGACAAGATCACTAAAAAAGGGTCCTTACATAGATCCAAAATTAATGCTAAAAGTTCAAAAAGCGCTTAACGCCGGGGATAAGAAGTCCATAAAAACCTGGGCCAGGAGAAGCACTATTACCCCGGAAATGGTAGGTATGACTTTTGATGTTCATAACGGCAAGCTTTTTTTGCCAGTTTTTTGTAGCGAGTCTATGGTGGGTCATAAATTAGGAGAATTTTCTTTTACCAGAAGATTTCCAGGTCATTCGTCAAAGAAAGGAAAGGATTCCAGTGCAAAGTAGCTACGCTAGATCAGTTTATAAATACGCCAAGATTTCGCCCAAAAAGGTTATGCCAGTGTTAAATATGGTGCGGGGTAAAAAGGTGGTTGACGCGGTAAACTTTTTGACTTTTGATCCCACCAAAGCATCAAAAATGATTTTAAAAACACTTAATTCTGCCGTTGCTAATGCCAAGCAAAAAAATGCTGACAACAACTTATATGTGGAAAAGGCAGTAGCTGACACGGCGCCAACTGCCAAAAGGGGTCGACCCGGTTCAAGGTCGCACTATAGCAAGATTTTAAAAAGAAGTTCCCATATTACAGTGGTAGTGAACAGCAAGGAAGGTAAGTAAATGGGGAATAAAATCAACCCTAACGGGTTTAGAATTGGAATAACTAAAGATTGGGTTTCCAGGTGGTATCTTAGTAAAAAATCTGTGGCAGGAGCTTTGCTTGAGGATCAAAAAATCAGAAAATTCTTAACTAAACGATTTGAGTCGGCAGGGGTAAAAAGTGTGGAAATTGAAAGATCTTTAAATGATGTAAGTGTTTTTGTAAAAGTGTCAAAGCCTGGTGTGGTTATAGGACGGGGAGGAGCGGGGATTGACGAGGTTAAAGAAGAGTTAAAAAAGATTACCAATTCTAAAACCAGTTTAACTGTGGAAGAAGTTAAAAACGCAGAAACGGATGCGCAGTTAGTGGCGGATTTTATATCGCGACAGCTAAAAAGAAGGATGCCTTATAAACGCGTGATGAATGGTGTCATAAATTCTGCCATGGAGAGGGGCGCAAAGGGTATAAAGGTTAAGCTTGCCGGACTTATAGGCGGTGGACACACTATTGCCAGAACGGAAACCTTGTCTCAAGGTTCTATTCCGTCGCAAACATTAAGAGCGGATATCGATTTTGCTAAAGTTGACTGCCTCATGCTTTTTGGAAAAATTGGTATAAAAGTTTGGATTTATAAAGGAATGAAGGAGATTTAATTATGTTGATGCCAAAAAAAGTCAAGTATAGAAAGCAGATGCGGGGTACCAACAAAGGGATCGCTTTAAGGGGTTTTACTGTGGCTTATGGAGATTACGCTTTAAAAGCGGTGGATAGAGGGCTTTTAACTTCCAGGCAGATTGAAGCGGCCAGAAAGGCTGTGTCGCATGTTACAAAAAGAGGTGGAAAACTTTGGATAAGGGTTTTTCCAGACAAGGCCGTGGCAAAAAAGGCTAATGAAACTAGAATGGGAAGCGGTAAGTCGCCAACGGATCATTACGCGTGCGTAGTAAAGCCGGGAAGGATTCTTTTTGAGCTGGCGGGTACTACAGCGGCTATTGCTTTTACTGCACTTGATAGGGCTAGTAGGAAGTTGCCCATAAAGACAAGGTTTATTTCCGAGCATTCTAATAATGGGGGTAGTATATGATTTGCGAGGAAAGAGACAACACGAAGTGTTGGATCCTTAAGGAGGAGAAATGAGTGTAAAAAAATTTACCGGCAAGATAATGTCAAATAAAATGAAGGACACCGTGGTGGTGGCAGTGGAGTTGCCTAAAAGGCACCCAATTTACGGAAAAATGATTAAGAACACTAAGAGGATCAAGGCACACGCCATGGGACTATATCAAGTGGGTACGGTAGTGGAAATTGTGGAAACAAAACCGTTTTCTAAAGAAGTGTCGTTTAAAGTTATAAGTGCCGGTCAAAATAAGGAGAAAAAGTAATGTTACAAAGAGGAACCATTTTTAAACCAGCCGACAATAGCGGAGCCAAGACCTTTAAGCTCATTGGAATTCCGGGAAATTCCAAAATAAGGTTTGCAGGTGTAGGTGATGTAGTAAGTGTCGCTATAAATGGGGCAAGTTCTACGGGTGTAGTTAAGGATCACTCGATTGTTAAAGTGCTTATTGTACGGACTAGAAAAGAAGTTAGAAGAAAGGATGGTAGTTATGTTAGGTTTGACGACAATGCCGGAGTTGTGGTAAATAACGACGGCAGTATGGTGGCCACTAGAGTTTTTGGTCCGGTAGCAAGGGAAATTAGAGACCTTGGATATTTAAAAGTGGCTTCTTTGGCTAAGGAAGTCTGGTAATTCTATGAAGAGGTTTTTATGAAGATAAGAAAGAATGACAAAGTAAAAATATTAGTGGGAAAAGACGCCGGTAAGCAGGGCAAGGTGTTGATGGTGCTAAAAGAGGCTCAGAAAGTGGTAGTGGAAGGGGTAAATATAGTTAAGAAACATGTAAAGCCGGGCAAAGTCTCTAAGAAGGGCGGAATTATTAAGATTGAAAAGCCCGTTTCTGTAAGTAATGTTATGCTGATTTGTGAAAAGTGCGGAAAGGCAGTAAGGGTGGGCTTTTCCATTGTGGGCGACAAGAAATACCGAGTTTGCAAAAAATGCGGGGAGGTTTTTGGAAAATGATCAGACTTTATGACATGTATAAAGAAAAAGCCATTAAGAAGCTAAAGAAAGAGCTCGGCGTAAAAAATATTATGCAGGTTCCGCGTCTTACAAAGATTGTAGTGAACGCGGGAATTGGTGGCTATAAAGACTCTCGGGAAGCTGTAGAATCGTTTGCAGCCGAGCTTTCCGCCCTGACGGGTCAAAAACCATCTCCAAGAAAGGCCAGGCTTAGCGAAGCGGGTTTTAAGATAAGGCAGGGAGATGTAGTTGGCTATATGGTTACACTTAGGGGAGCCACTATGTGGACGTTTTTGGATAAGTTGATAAATGTGGTTTTACCAAGAGCTAGAGGCTTTTGGGGTATGGGAAGTGACTCTTTTGATGGCAGTGGCAACTATTCAATGGGAATAAGAGAGCATACTGTGTTTCCGGAAGTCAATCCAAATACGGTTAAAGGAATAAGATCTTTGCAAATTACTATCGGGACAACCGCTAAAGATGACAGCACGGCATTAGCTCTGCTAAAATCCCTAGGCTTTCCGTTTAAGAAGGATTAAATATGGCAAGAAAATCATGGTTAGAAAGAATGAAAAAACCCGCTAAGTTTGGTGTAAGAGTATACAATCGGTGCGGGCTTTGCGGAAAACCTCGAGGTTTTATGAGAAAGTTTGGCATTTGCAGAATTTGTTTTAGGGAGCTTGCTCACAAGGGTGAGATTCCCGGAGTCAGAAAGAGTAGTTGGTAAGTATGGACAAAATATCTAATTTAATAAGTTCGCTTAAAAACGCTACAATGGTGGGCAAGTCATCTCTAGAGACTGAGTTTTTTAAGCAAGGTAAGGAAGTCTTAGAAGTTTTTAAAGGTAAAGGTTTAATAAAGGATCTAAAAACTTTCAAAGATGAAGGAAGCGGTTTTAAAGGACTGCATATCGACTTAGTGAATACTGACGGATTGGTTAGAAAGATTGAAACTGTTAGGATTTCCAAGCCTGGTCGTAGAGTTTATAGCGACTATAAAAAACTGTTTAAAGTAAAGGCCGGACTTGGGGTGTTGGTGGTTTCTACCTCCCGAGGGATGATGGGCGGGGAAGAGGCCAGAAAGAAGAAGTTAGGCGGAGAGCTTATCTGTAAGGCCTTTCTAATTTAAAATATATGTCAAGAATTGGAAAAAGGAAAATTTTAATACCGCAAGGGGTCGAAATTAAGATTTCTTCAAAAGAGGTCTTGGTTAAAGGTCCCAAAGGCGATTTAACGGTTTTAGTGCCGTTTGGAGTTATAGTTGACTCAAAAGACGGTTTCTTAACTACCTTGCCAGTGGAGGAGAGTAAAGCAAAATTTTTGTCCCCATTGCTTGGGCTTACTAATGCCCTTATAAATAACGCAATGGTTGGTGTAAAGGACGGTTTTTCAAAGAAATTGGAGCTTTTGGGTGTAGGCTACAGAGCCAAAAAGGTAGACAAAGGGATTTCTATGACTTTGGGATTTTCTCATCCGATTGAATTTGAAGTACCGGCGGAAATAAACATTGAAGTTGAAGATAGTACCAGAGTTACTGTTTCTGGGATTGATAAACAATTAGTGGGTTTGATTTGTGCAAAGATAAGAAAGCTTAAAAAGCCTGAGCCATATAAAGGAAAAGGAATTAAGTACAGCAATGAAGTAATAAGAAGAAAAGCCGGTAAGGCTGGAAAGGCACAAAAATGATTTCAAAAGTAATAAAAAGAAAAGATAATAGAGAGAAAAGAAGATTAAGAATTAGAAAAAAAGTCATGGGTACACCTATAATGCCTAGACTTTCAGTTTTTAGATCAAATAAATACATTTATGGTCAAATAATTGACGATACGAAAGGCAGAACCTTAGTGGCAGTAACAGGCACAAAAAATCTAGAGGCATCAAAAAAATGTGGGGAGCTTCTGGCTAAAAAGGCTTTACAGTCAAAAATAAAAAGAGTGGTTTTTGACAGAGGTGGTTACAGATATGCCGGACGAGTGGCAAAATTTGCGGAAGGAGCGAGGCAAGAGGGTCTTGAATTTTAATTATGCGCATACAAGACGGATTTGAAGAAAAAGTTATACAAATAAAAAGGGTTTCTAAAAAAACTAAAGGTGGAAATAAAATCGGTTTCACTGCCTTGGCGGTAGTAGGAGATAAAGCCGGAAAAGTAGGTACCGGTATGGCCAAGGCTTTAGATGTTACAACCGCAATATCCAAAGCTTTAAGTAAGGCTAGAAGAGATGTGGTAAGCATTAACATAGGTGAAAACACTATTCCTCACGAGGTTTTAGAAAGTTATAAAGCGTCTACGGTTAAGATAATGCCTGCTCCCAAAGGTTCGGGGATTATTGCGGGTGGGGCAGTTAGGGATGTTCTGGCTTTGTGTGGGATAAAGGATGTGTCGGCTAAAATGCTTGGATCCAACAATAAAAACGGAGCCGTTATGTGTACTATTAATGCGCTTAAAAAATTGGAGAAGAGGGTTTAAGACGGAGGCAACATCATGGAACTTTCTGGATTAACTAAAATTATTGGAAACAAAGGTGCCAAAAAGAGAATTGGCAGAGGTGGAGGTAGCGGAAAAGGTTTTCATACCGTGGGAAAGGGTAATAAAGGTCAAAACGCTAGGAGCGGTCATGGAATTCCTGTAGGTTTTGAGGGCGGGCAGGTTCCCTTATACAAAAAACTTCCTAAAATAAGAGGTTTTAAAAGGTCGTATAAAAAAAGACCTGCTGTGTTAAACTTTTACAGTTTGGATGTTTTTGAAAACGGTTCGGAGATTACTCCCCAAGTTCTTTTGGACAAGAGGTTACTTCACAAAAGCGATCTAAAAAAAGGAATTAAGATTCTTGCCCACGGAAAGTTAGATAAAAAGTTTACCTTCTCCAACATATTGTTTTCAAAGTCGGCATCCGATAAATTAAAAAATGCTTAAAAAGAAAATAATATTTACGCTTTTTATCATTGTAATCTTTAGGATTTTGGCAAACATTCCTGTACCCGGAGTCGACATTACCGCCATTAGAAACTATCTTTCCGGAAACGCGGTTTTTGGGGTTCTTAATTTATTTTCCGGAGGGGGTTTTTCCAACTTTTCTCTAGTGACTTTGGGTCTAGGGCCTTATATTAACGCATCCATTATTATGCAGATTTTTACCGTGGTAGTGCCCAAGCTGGAAGAGCTTTCTAAAGAGGGTGAGTTTGGACGGGAAAAGATAAATCAATACACAAAAATTATTACCATTCCAATTGCCCTTTTGCAGTCGTACGGTATGTACTTTTTGCTTATGAAGCAAAATGTTATAACTCCCTTACCCACTCTTAATTTGGTAGTTTTTATGCTTACACTTACAGGGGGTTCCATGCTTTTAACTTGGATTGGCGACCTTCTTACAGAAAAAGGTATTGGAAACGGAATTTCTATGCTTATTTTTGTGGGCATTGTGGATCGACTTCCTTCCGGAATTTCTCAGTTTTATCTTTTACTAAATTCGGAAACTATTTTAAGATCGTTGGCATTTCTTGGTTTGGCGCTCATCGTTGTTGCGGGCGTGGTTATGGTTAACGAGGCAATTAGAAATATTCCGGTTGAATACGGCAGAAGAGAAAGTTATAGTCAAAAAAATCCCGCAGGCGTAACATCCTCTCTACCTATTAAAGTCAATCAGGCAGGAGTTATTCCAATTATTTTTGCGGTTTCTGTGGTTATGCTTCCCAACCTTATAGCGTCGCCCCTTTCCGCTTCCGGAAATCCAGCTTTAGCCCGTGTTGGCGAGTTTCTCTTGTACAATTTTACTTCCACTTCTTTAGCATACAACGTTTTTTATTTTTCTTTGGTAGTAGGATTTACTTACTTTTACACCTCTTTTCAGTTTGATCCGGTAAAAATTGCGGACGATATTAAAAAACGCGGAGGTTTTATTCCCGGTGTTCGACCCGGTAAAAATACTACGGATTATCTTAGAAAGATTATTAATCGGATTACTTTGGGTGGGGCGTGTTTTTTGGGTTTGATCGCTATATTACCTGGTTTGGCTGGCAGTTATTTTGGACTTGGAAATATGGCCATAGGTGGAACAGGGCTTTTAATTGTGGTTTCTGTTGTGTTAGAGACGGTTCGTCAGATAAAATCAATTAAAGCGACAAAAAGTTACGAAAACTTTTTAAATTAGTATGTTCGACAAGATAAAAAATCTCAACAATTTAAGAAAGACACAGGGAGAAATTAAAAAAGAGCTGGAAGGTATTTATATGGAAGGTGAGAAGCAAGGTATTAAGATTTTAGTGCGTGGCGACAAAAGAGTGGAAAAGTTAGAAATTGACGGGATCGAGCAAAAAGCCTTGCGCGACTTAATAAACGACACTATGAAGGATGTGGACAAAAGGGTAGAAAAGCAAATGCGTGGCCACATGGCTGATTTAGGTTTGAATTTGTAAACAAGATATGAAAATACTACTAGTGGGTCCGCAAGGATGCGGAAAAGGAACAATAGGTCAAATGCTTAGTGAAAAAGTCGGTGTTCCGTTGCTTTCTGTGGGGGAGACGCTCCGATCAGTTAACGAATCGTCCAAATATTATCAAAAAGTCCAGGAAGAACTTAAAAAGGGTGTTTTAGTGTCGGAAGAAATTGTGGTGGACTTGCTAAAAGAGGAGCTTGCTAAGGAAAAATATCGGAATGGTTATATTTTTGATGGTTGGGGGCGAAGTATGGAGAATTTGCGAGCGTTTAACCCGGGATTTGATTTTGTGATCGTATTTGAAATGTCACGCGAAACCTCTATAAAGAGAATTAGTGGACGAAAGCTGTGTACATCCGATAATAAAAATTACAATATTTATACCTTGCCCAAAGAAGAGCTGGAAAAGTGCCAAGGAGAGTTAATCCAAAGGGATGATGACACTGAAGAGGCGGTTAAGAAAAGATTGGAGATTTATTACACCAAAACTTTAAAAGTGGTGGATTATTTTGACAAGCAAGGAAAAACTATTCACATTAACGCAGAACCTTTGCCGGAGATAATTTTTGCCGATTTGATGTCCAAATTAGGATTGTAAATAACCTGTAATTTTGTTATTCTAACGCGATGATTTTAATAAAAACACCTCAAGAGATCCAAATCATGCAAGAGGGGGGAAAGATTGCGCGTAAGGCGGTGGATGAGGCTTTAAAACGAGCTAAAGCAGGTATGAGTACTTTGGAGTTAAACAACATCGCGGAGAAGATTATAACCGATATGGGAGGAGTACCGTGTTTTAAAGGTTACGAAGGTTTTCCTTTTGCTACCTGCATAAATATAAACGAAGGTGTTGTTCACGGAGTTCCCAATAAATACAAAATACAACGGGGTGATATTGTTAGCGTTGATCTAGGTGTTTTATATGGAGGTTTAAATACTGATGTTTCCGAGTCGTTTGAAGTAGAGACAGATGCTCATCGTAAGTTTTTAGACACGGGCAGGAAAGCTTTGGAAAATGCCATCAAAGTTTGTGTAACAGGTAATAAAATTGGCGATATTTCCAATACTATTCAAAAAACTATAGAAAGTGGAGGTTTTAGCGTGTCACGCGACCTGGCAGGACATGGAGTCGGAAGAGAAATTCATGAAGATCCGTATGTGGAATGTTTTGGTAGGCCGGGAAAAGGGCATGAGCTCAAGGAGGGAATGACCTTAGCTATAGAAATAATTTATCAGAAAGGTCGTCCGGAGCTTCATTTAGCCAAGGATGGATGGACATTATCCACAAAAGATGGTAGTCTTTCTGGGCTTTTTGAGAAGAGCGTGGCGGTAACAAGGCAAGGAGTACTTGTTTTAACTTGATTTGTTTGGTAAAATCTTGCGGTTGCATGAGTAAAGAGCTTGTTAAAAAAGATGGAATAGTCAGGGAAGCCCAGCAGGGCGGACTATTTCGTGTAGAGCTTGAGGACGGCAATGTGATTTTAGCAGTCCTTTCCGGCAAGACCAGAAAGTTTCACATTCGCATACTTCCGGGCGACAAAGTGAGGATGGAATTTTCCCCCCACGATTTAACAAGGGGTAGAATTTCTTACCGGCTTTAAAGCCGGATATTGATTATGAAAGTTAGAGCGTCAGTAAAGAAAATATGTAGGGATTGCAAAGTTATTAAGCGCGCAGGCGTTTTAAGGGTGGTTTGCAAAAGAAACCCCAAGCATAAGCAAAGACAGGGATAAATGGCAAGAATTGTAGGAACAGATATACCAAATCAAAAGCGGCTTGAAGCAAGTTTGTGTTATATCTATGGCGTGGGTCCCACTTTATCAAAGAAGATTCTAGAAAAGTCGCAAATGGACGGAAATGTTAGGGTTAGCCAATTAACTGAAGCTGATTTAGCAAAAATCAGAAACGCCATTGCTGAACTTAAAATACCTGTGGAGGGTGAGTTGAGAAGGGTTGTAGGGCAAAATATTAGGCGACTTCAAGAGATAAAAAGTTATAGGGGCGATAGGCACAAAAAAGGGCTTCCCGTGCGCGGACAAAGGACGCGTACCAACGCTAGAATAAGAAAGGGTAAAAAGAAGACCGTAGGCGGAATTAAGAAGAAGTCCGCGGCGAAGACTTAAAGTTCGTTGTTTTGTATATATGGCGAAGAAAACTAAAAAAAGAATAATACCGCAAAGTGGCAGAGCCTACATTGTAACAGGCTTTAATAACACCATCATTACTTTAACTGACACAGAAGGAAATGCGCTTTTTAGCGGTAGCGCCGGTGGAGTAGGGTTTAAAGGATCCAGAAAGCCTACCCCCTACGCGGCTACCAGGGCCGTGGAAGAAACTGGTAAAAAGGCCTATGAAGCAGGGCTTAAGGAAGTAGCGGTTTTTGTAAAAGGTGCCGGTGCGGGAAGGGTGGCAGGTATTAGAGCCTTAAAAACCGCCGGTATACGCGTAACGGCAATTTCGGACATTACGCCTGTACCCCACAATGGTTGTAGACCAAAGCACAAGAGAAGGGTTTGATTAACTATGTCAAGATATACTGGTGCAAAATGTAGACTATGTAGAAGAGAAGGCGTTAAGCTCTATATAAAAGGTATCAGGTGTGAATCGGAAAAGTGTGCTTTATCCAAGAAGCAGCAAGCACCCGGTCAGCATGGAACTTCTAGAAAAAGACTTTCTAACTACGGAATACAGCTTAGGGAGAAGCAAAAAGCTAAAAGAATTTACGGTATTCTAGAAAAACAATTTAGGAACTATGTAGAAAAAGCCATGAAAGCTAAAGGCGTAACCGGTGAGCAGCTCTTGCGCGAGTTAGAGTTGCGTTTTGACAACATGGTTTATCGGGCGGGTTTTGCTGTTTCGCGCGCACAAGCCAGACAGTACATAAGACGGGACTTTTTTACAATCAGCGGAAAATCCTGTAATATTCCATCCGCTCAATTAAAAGTTGAGGACGTTTTGCAGCCGGTCGACTTTGGGAAGGTGTCACCAAGAGAAGGCTTTACTTTGCCCGAATGGCTTTCGGCAAATATCAAAGAAAAATCGGTTAAAGTGGACAGACTTCCGTTAACAGAAGATCTTCCCAGCGATTTTGATGTACAAATAATTGTTGAATTTTATTCCAGATAAGGAGGAATTTATGTTATCCGCGCAAGATTTAAAAATTACAAGAGTGTCAGAAAATGGCACAACGGGGGTTTTTTCTTTTGAGCCGTTACCAGGCGGTTTTGGAAATACCCTGGGAAACACTTTGCGACGCGTTTTGTACACTTCTTTGGAGGGTGCAGCGCTTACGCAAATTAAAATCAATAGCGTAGTTCATCAGTTTTCCACTATTCAGGGTGTTAAAGAGGATGTAGTGGAGATTCTGCTGAATCTTAAGCAAATCAGGGTCAAAATGTATACCAAGAATCCCGTTATTGGATCAATTAGCAAAAAAGGACCTGGGGTGGTAACCGCAGAAGACATTGAGTTTCCTAGTGAAGCTAAAATTATTAATAAAGACTTACTAATCTGTACCTTAGCTGATAAAAATTCTAAGTTTGAGGCGGAAGTTGTGGTAGAGCCGGGAGTTGGATATTCCCCGGTAGAAGAGAGAGAAACTTCTAAGATTGGCGTAATTTTATTGGACGCAATTTTTTCTCCGGTAGTAAGCGTAAATTACGCGGTAGAACCTGCCCGTTTTGGTAAAAAGATCGATCTTGACAAACTTACCTTAACTGTTAAAACGGACGGGACTATTACGCCTTGGGAGGCAGTCTCCACTTCCGCGTCGATCTTATCCAGCTTTTTTAATCAAGTTTTTGTTGGTGGACAAAAGGATGACTCAAAAGATGGGTTGAGTGCAGAAGGTTTCGATAAAAAAAGCACTTTAGTTGAGGATTTATCTCTCTCTAACCGAGCTATAAACGCTCTTAAAAAGCATGGAATAAAGGATCTAAACGATCTTGCCCAAATGACAGATGTAGCAATTTTTGATATTAAAAACCTGGGCGAGAAATCCGTAGAGGAAGTAATGGAGCTACTTAAAAAGGAAGGTTTAAGATAAATGAGGCATAGAGTTTCTTCAAAAAGATTAAAAAGATCAAGTGGCGAGCTAAAAGCTCTTCTTAAGAACCAGGCGAGCCAACTTTTTGAAAGAGGCTCTGTAACAACTACCCTTCCAAAAGCCAAAATTTTGCGACCTTTTGCGGAAAAATTAGTGACTTTGGCTAAAGATATAGGTTTTAACAGCGTGAAAAAAGTTAAGGCGGTTTTGGTGAACGACTCTGTGGTAAGAAATCTCTTTGAGAATGTGGCACCCAAGTTTTTACAAAGACCGGGTGGATATACAAGGATAGTAAAGCTTGGCGTGCGACAGGGAGATAATGCCCCTATGGCCAGAATAGAGCTTGTAGAGAACACCGCCAAGTCCCTCTCACCCCGCAGCGACAAAGGAAAAAATGCAAAAAACTAAATTCGACACGGTTAAAGAAATCCAGCCCAAATGGCATCTAATCGACGCTAAGGATAAGATCTTAGGCCACTTGGCAGAGGAAGCAAGCAATTTTTTAAACGGCAAACTGAACGCGCATTTTTCACCCAATCAATACGCACAAGATAAAGTTGTGATTATAAACTCTGATCAGGTTAGGGTTACGGGTAAGAAATTAGAAGATAAAAAATATATTTGGCACACCGGATTTCCCAAGGGACTAAGGTCTCAAAGTCTAAAGGAAGTTATGGCAAAAGATTCAACTAAGGTTATAGAAAGTGCGGTAAAAGGCATGCTTCCCAAGAATCGTTTACAGAAGAAAAAAATGGCCGGGCTATTTGTTTTTAAAGACGAAAATCATACGCATCAAGCAAATTTTGGAAAGGCCAACAAAAACTAATGGGAAAAGCAAAAGAGGGTATAATTTTTGCGGTTGGTAGACGCAAAACCGCGATAGCGTCAATCTTTCTAAAGAAAGAAAAAGGGAAGTTTTTAGTGAACGACAAACCAATAAACGAATATTTTGACGCTGAAAAAGATCAAGCCAAATGGGTAAAGCCCTTTTTTGTGGCGGGAATTTCTAATCCTGAGTTAACTTATTCGGCAACTATTAAAGTTTCAGGTTCAGGAGGAACAGGCCAGGTGGAGGCGGTAGCTCTGGCAATCTCCAAGGCGCTTATTTTAGATTTGCCCAACCTCAGACCCTCATTGAGAAAACAAGGTTTGTTAACCCGCGATTCCAGAATGGTGGAAAGAAAAAAACCCTACTTGCGCAAAGCCCGTAAGGCTCCTCAATACTCAAAGAGATAACTTATATTAACCTTTATAATCAACCCCTATTTACATCGTAGTTCGTGGTTAACCTATGGTATTGAACAGACCGGTTTTTATTGGTATAATACTGACGCTTGAATAACATATCTTCTCCACAGCGGGAAGAAGACGAAAAACGGAGGTGGCAATGAGTTACGATGATCAGATGGGCGGAATGATTGAGGGAGGTTTCTTGGGTGTTATCGGAGCTCTTGTTGTGCTGGTCGTGCTGGATTACTTCCATTGGATGGAACCGCTTCGGTTGTTCCTGGAGAGCCTCTGAGATTCAGCAGGCCTTGGGCCCCTCTGGATTTGCCATCTTTCGTTTCATCCTCATTGGAGGATTACGAGAGTACATACGGCAGATTCTGAGGGGCGTTTTATTTCCCACTTTAAAGAATATAAATATAATAGATTAACGATAAGTCGAAGCCGTACTTGCGCAAAGCCCCTGAATACTCAAAGAGATAACATCTCCGACAGAACGCTCTTTAGTTGTGTAAAAGAATTTTCTAGTTCCTCAATCCTTTTGTTTAGGTAAATTCTATTCTCACTAGACATTTCCGTAAAATTAACATTAAACTCATCTGCGATGTGTTTTAAGACTCTAACTGTGGGTACGCATCTTCCCGTTTCATACGCGGAAACGCTTTTTCCGGAAATCCCAAGTCGCCTCCCAAAGCGCTCCTGCGATAAATTTAAATTACACCTAAGCTGTCTAAGTTGCACGCAAACATGCATAGGCTCCTTTCTGGACAGGGAATTCTAGTGAAACTAGAAGTCAATATATTGATACTTTTGTTATTATTAATTATATTGCAAACACATTTATCATTTCAATATGAAAGGAGGTGAAAATATATGAAAATCAGAAAAAGTTTCTTGACTTTGGGTTCAGTACTTTTGGTGGCGGGTGCTTTAATGGGGGTGGCTTACGCTTCTTTTACCGATCAGTCCAAGTTTGCGGGTTCAAGATTTAGCATAGGGAGTGCGGATTTAAAATTACTAAACGACTTGGCCGGTGGTACAGGTGTGTCAAATCTTGTGGATACAAAACCGGTGCCTTCTTACGATAACATTTCTCCGGGATGGATTCAGAATTATCTAATTAAGATTTACAACAACGGAACGCAGGCGATGACGCTTACTTCTAATATGGATTATTTAACTGTTAATGACTCAGCAACTATACGGGAAGTGTTGTACATGGAGCCTTACGATTGGAACGACGCTAACAATAATGGTTTATTCGACGGGGAAAGCGAACAAGGAATTTCTTATGGAAGAAAGGCTTTTACGGCATGGAAAAGCACTGGGTTTGACTTTGGACAATTGAACGGGGGTGCAACCAAGGCATTGATTATGAGATTTTCCGTTGGAAATATTACAAATTCTAAGATGGGTGCAGTGGGAACCTTTGACTTTATGTTCGATGGGGTTGGAATATAGCACAAAGCGATTTCGTCGCGACGGAACCTGCCCGCTTTGTTTAGTTACCGTCATGGAGGATTTATCCCGTCACGACGGAGAAAAACATGTCAAAAAAAGCAGTGTGGAAAACAATAATTGGGTTGGGTACTTTATCAGGAATATTATATTACTGCGTTCAATCTAATGTGCGACTATTTTTTGTAATCACAGGGTCCATGGAACCCCTGATTCCTACAAGGTCGTTTATAATTTCCAAGAAAATTGGTGTCAATGAAGTTAAAAAGGAAAAAGTAATTATTTTTAACGACCAAAATAACAAACGCATTACTGCGCATCGGGTAGTGGAAATTCAAGATGGTCGGTATGTTACCAAGGGCGATAGCAACACATACGGTGATCGATATTTAGTTAAATCGGAAGATATTTTAGGGCAAGTGGTGGGAATATTTCCGATAATCGATTCCTTGTACCTTGGCATGCACCTGATATTTTTGGTTTTAGTATTGGCTTTGGGTGTTCTGACTAAAAGATTTCTGCTATTCTTAAAGCATGGAATTTCCTGTCCGACCACAGCATATAGCGCGTTTTATAGACTTTGTGTTTTTAGGTGCACCAAGAAGACTGTTTGTAGTGGGTAGGAGGGTCCTGGCCCTGGCTAATTATGAAACTTCCTTTACATTAAATTTACGGCTTATTCTAACTCCGCTTTACGGTGACTACACTAGAGCGGGTAGAGTTATCGGATTGGTGTTCAGGCTTTTAAGTATTTTGGGCGGGTTTATTACCCTTACGATTTTATGTGCGATTGTTTTAGTCTCGCCCCTAATTTGGTACATAATTTTGTTTGCTTTGTTTTATCTTATTGGCGTTTACGCACTTTTTGTCCTCACGCTGATGTTTTTGCTTTGGTGGCTGTATTCCAAGGAAAAACCAGCTAAAGCTGGGGAGTTTAGACCCGTGGTCTCCCAAGTCGTAAATAATATAAAAATCCGGGGGAATTTGGAGGTGAAAGATTTTGTAACTTCCGCTCGATTTAAAGATTTTTTTGTTCGCATTGAAGTAGCTAACACAGATTTTGTTAACGAGATAGCACGAATCTATACTTATGAAGATGCGCGAAAACTGATAGGCAATTGGGAAACAAAATCGCGAGATTATTTAACTAAGTTTGGAAATTTGTTTGTGGAGCCGGAGCAGTTGTTATTGTCTATAATATCGACCCTGCTGAACTTGGAGAAGTTTTTGTATAAATATAATTTAGTTTTTGACGATTTGGAAAAATGCGCCAAGTGGTTGGTTAATATCCGCAATCAAAAGGAAAAAGCTCATGTTTGGCAGGACCACTATAAACTCCCCGTTATGGGAGGAATCGGTAAAGGTTTAACAGGTAGAGTAACTCCGGATTTAGATGCAGTATCCACGGATTTTACCCAACAAGTTAAAAAAGGTTTGGTGGAAAAAACCCACTGGCGAATGGAAGAAATAAAACGCGTGGCAGATCTTTTGGGTGGCTCCAACAGAAATGTTTTATTAGTAGGTCCTCCTGGATGCGGTAAAACAGGTATTGTTAAGGGAATTGCCTATAATATAATTCGTGGAACAGAATTTGACCAGCTAAAATTTAAGCGGATTGTTAATCTAGAGGTGGGAAAAGTTCTGGCGGGAACAAAAAGTTCTGGAGATGTGGCGGATAAACTAAAAAAAGCTTTAGAGGACGCGCTGGGTTCCGGGGATGTGATCCTTTTTGTAGACGACATTCATACACTCATTGCCGGTTCCCAGGCGGAGGACACTAAGACCAACGTTGCATACACCTTACTTACAAACTATTTAGTGGACGGTCATCTGCAGTTTATTGGGGCAACTAATGTGGCAAGTTACCGGCAGTACATTGAACCAAATGGATCTTTTTCCCAACTCTTTCAGATAGTAGAAATTTCCCCATCATCCAAAGAAGAAACTTTAGAAATACTAAAAGTCAAAACGGAGACTTTGGAACGGCAATACAGAGTCAAAATAACCTTTTGTGCGCTTAAAAAAATTGTGGAAATGGGCGATAAATTAATTCACGAGCGGGTTTTTCCGGATAAAGCAGTGGATATTTTAAATAGATGTGTTCCGCAAGTTGCCAAGAATACCAAGGAAGTTAATTCAACAGTGGTTTTGGAGGTTTTGTCGGAGGTTACACATATTCCAGTAACAGCGGTGTCTAAAGATGAGTCACACAAGCTTTTAAATATTGAGACGGAAATGAAAAAGCGGATTATTGATCAGGACGACGCTATAAACATGATTGGGTCGGCGTTAAAACGAGCTCGGGCGGGGATCAGAAATGAAAGTAAGCCCATGGCAAGCTTTTTGTTTGTGGGAACAACCGGAGTTGGGAAAACGGAAACGGCAAAAACTTTAGCGCGTTGTTATTTTGGAAACGAAAAATTAATGATTCGTTTGGACATGAGTGAATATCAGCAGCAGGATAGTATTAGTCGACTCTTAGGGAACCCCGATGGTTCCACTAAGGGTATTTTAACCGAAGCCGTGCGCACAACACCTTTTGCCCTAATTTTACTTGATGAAATTGAAAAAGCTCATCAGGATATTTTACTCACGTTTTTACAGGTTTTAGACGACGGCAGACTTACGGATTCTTCTGGTACTACTGTGGATTTTACTAACACTATAATTATTGCCACCAGCAATGTAGGGACTCGTTCTATTCAGGGAGTTTTTGCCCGTAACGGGTCTTTTGAAGAAATGAAAGAAGTCGCCCTAGAGGATGTGCGGGACAAGTTTGCGCCGGAGTTTTTAAACCGATTTAACGGGATTATTGTGTTTAAGCCACTCTCTGTGGATTCGGTTAGAAAAATTGCCGATATTATGCTAGATGGGGTGAGAGAAATGGCAGAGGAAAAAGGCATTAAGGTTACTTTTAAACCCGTTCTTTTGGACGAACTTCTAAAGCGCGGTTACAACCCGGAATGGGGAGCGCGACCTATGGCGCGAGTTATAGAAGATACTGTGGAAAACTATTTGGCGGTAAAGATTCTGGCTAAAGAAATCGTTGGTGGCGATTCTATTGAGTTAGGTACAGAGGTTTTTAATTCGTAAGTTGGGCAATAAAAAAGCCCGCCAAAAAGAACTAGAGGCTACTAACGACGCTGAATTACTTTAGCGCCCAGCTTCTAAGGAATTCTTCCGCGTTCATAGTTAGACCGTACATCGATGGCCATGTAAATTCCTTTAACTTTATTTGAAGTTCCTGTCTGGTGTTCGAATCCGTTGTTTCAATAAGATCTTTCAACATAATAAAATTGTAACCTTTTGAAAAACCGCCACATATTGAAGCCAAGACACAACCATCGCCAAAAATACCAACAGCGATTATGTACCGTACCCCAAGGGATTTCAATTGATCGCTAAAACCTTCTGTAGTAAAGACATCGTAGTGGTTTTTTGTTGTTATAACATCCGAGCTGTCGGGTTTAACTAGAAAAAACTCCTCGGCAAATCCAGTGTGGTCCTTTGAATAGTAGTAGGCTTTAGGATCTGTATAAAGTAAGTTGATGTTTTCGGTAAGATACTCCTTTTTCCACGGTGTGGTGTTTGAATATACGACTTTACAGTTTGTGACTTCTTTAAACGCCTTAATGAAATCTATGAGCTTGGGAATCATGCCTCTTATTTTTGTAAAATGGATATTCCACTTGGGTATCTCGCATTTTTCATGAGCACACGAATTAATGATGTCGATGACTAACAGTACAGTATTGGAGGAATTCATTTCTGGATAAAGTTTCATAGAGTCATTCTACATGAAAACAGGGTGTAAGAAAGTTGACTCGTACTATAATGGTAACATGATAATTGAACTATCCCCGGATCAACAGCGGGCGCAGGACATGCTAATGAGCTGGTACAAGTCACAAGACCGTCCGCAGTTTATAACTTTGGGAGGCTATGCTGGAACGGGAAAAACCACGCTTCTCTCCTTTTTTCGTTGCGCGTTAAATAAAGAAAAGTCAAGTCTAAAAGTGGCGTTTTGTTCTTATACCGGCAAGGCCACGCAGGTTTTGCGCAAGAAGCTTTACGAGCACAAAGCCATGTTTAAAGACGATGAAATAAGAACCATTCACTCTTTAATTTATAAGGCGGTTACAAACGAGCGCGGGCAAATTGTTGGCTGGAAACGCCGGGGTAAAAGCGAGGTGGAGTTTGATCTTTTGGTGGTTGACGAGGCTTCCATGGTGGATGCGGAAATTTGGCAAGACCTTTTATCTTTTCAAATTCCTATTGTGGCAGTAGGCGATCACGGCCAGCTTCCTCCGGTGTCGGGCAGTTTTAATTTAATGGAAAACCCGCAACTACGGTTGGAAAAAATTCATAGGCAGGCGGAGGAAAACCCTATCATACAACTGTCCGTTATGGCGCGGGAGTATGGGGCAATTTTGCACGGCGACTATGGAAACGGTGTTAGAAAGCTAAACATGGAAGACGCTACTCCCCTGTTAGAGAACATTTTTATGAGTTTTACCGGCGAACACATGATTTTATGCGGTTACAATAATTCGCGGGTGCGGTTAAACTCGGTAGTGCGCGGTGCTTTGGGATTTGAAAGTCCTCTTCCGTGCGTAAATGATAGGGTAATTTGTTTGCGCAACAACCGCGAAAAGGAAATCTACAACGGCATGCTTGGTTATATCAAGGAAATAAAAAAATTGGCAGGCGATATGTATAAAGTCGTAATCTCTATGGATAGCTTTGGGGGCGACTTTTTATACGAAGGTCTTATTTCATCAGAGCAGTTTAATTCGTCGACCACACTAAACAATATTGCAGGGTATTCAAAAACTAAGGACACGGATCTGTTTGACTTTGGATATGCGTTAACGGTTCATAAAGCTCAGGGCAGTCAGGCAAAAAAGGTGGTGCTTTTTGAAGAGCGTTTCGGCAAGCAGGACGAAGATATGTGGCGTCGCTGGTTTTACACCGGAATTACTCGTGCAGAGGAGGAGCTTTTGATTGTAGGTTAGAAAGCCTTAGGTTTAAACCCACGCGAATTCCCCACTTTAATGTTTTTGCCATTTTGCGTGAGTACAAAAAGTCCTGCCTCTTCCGCCTTCTTTTTAAAATCAGGCGGGAAAGACATTCCTGCAATTGCTCCGAAAACATTTACATTTTTAAGGTCTGCTGAATAGCCTTTTCTAAATTTCGGCAGGGTATCGCCGACCAATTTATCAATATCGTTTATGTGAACTTTATGTTTAACCTCCACAACTGCAACATTTTCTCCGTTCTGCATTACAACATCGTATTCTTTTCCTCTTAAGTCTTTAGCGTGTCTGATAACCGTGTCGAATTTTAATCCTCCCAGCCTTTTTCTGGCTTCAAGGTTGTAATAAACGGCATCTTCAACTGCATCGGCAACATTATTTGCCAGATTTCCGTGCTGTTCCTCAAGTTTCTCCAAAGACAAACGAGTTTCACGCATTAATTTAGTATTTTCCTTTGTAGCTTCAATAATACGGTCGATTTCCTTCAACCGTGTTGTTGAGTCAGATTTCATTATCATGATTTTACATTAGCGCAAAAGGATTTTGTTGTCAACACTAATTGCTAGGATATTTAGAATAGTTTTTGTTGATCTGATGCGACTTGAGGTTTCTCATTTTGCGACTTTGAGTTTATCTGACGACTTTTCCCAGCGAGTCGCTTAATTTTTTGGTAAGCCGTCCATCTGCCCATTAACGCAAAAACTTCTAGCTCCAGCTCAATTTTTGTTACGGGAATTTTTAGGTTTTCCACCTTTATTTGCGTGATGTTTACAACATCGGCGTTATAAACTTTGCTCCAACCCTTTTTATTGTTAAAAATTTGCCAGTCGCCCATAATCTCCACATTTACCCCGTTAATCAAGAACTTTCCATAGTAGGACTTAAATTTTGGCGACTCTTTAAACACCACTTTCTCCACCAAATACTCCGATAGTTTTAAGTTGGCGTTTAGCGCCGTTTTTTCGTCGCATAAAATATCAATGTCATCCACATTCATGTCTAAACCTTGCAATACTAAGCTTGCGGTTCCTCTTATAGCGTATGCTTCGCCTTTTAGTTTTTCGTCGATAATTTTAATCGCTGCTTCAAGTTTCTCTTTGTTTATTGTCATTCTACGATTTTACAACTTTTGCGTGCTATTATTTAGGTAATGCAAGACACAAGTATTTACAAAAAATATTTTTGCAAAGGTAAAATAACCACTAGAGACGTTGCCGACTATATTGCGCAATGGTTACCGGATCATCAAAGGTTATTGAGAAATGTAAATAGGAATTCTAGCCCGTTGGAAAGGGAGCAAGATGGTGCAGCAAAGCGCGACATCGTAGCGGGTATAGAAGATAACAAGAGAGTAATTGCAAAGCTTTATAGTAACGACCCATTAAACCCGGATGATGTAAGGGAAGTTTTGATTTATCTAGAATCTGCGCAAAAAGCTATGCACGAACTACTAATAGATGAAGATGTAGTAGGTTTGGATAAATTTATTGATGAGCTGAGAAGCGAGAGCGGAAAGTCTTAGCGGTATAGGTATGTCTATTAGGTTTAAAGTTGGCGACATTTATATTTTTGGAAAGTTTTCAACGCCCTTTGCAAAGTCCGACATCGATTTAATTGTAGCCGACCCCACAACCGAGTTCCATATTTTGCGACATTATGTGAGTCTGCCAAATGAGTATAAAAAGTCCTTAATAGGTCAAAAATATTCTTATTACGATTATAAAAAGCAAGGTTTTACAGAGTCGGTCATTAGCGAGGAGGACGTGAAAGAAGGTCTTAAGACCAAGGGGTCAAAATTTTCTAATAATGTGGCAGGTATAGAAACGCCCAGAACGTTGTTGGTGCAGATAAGAAATCAACTTAAGAAATTAATTGGGAACGACTCGCTAATTTGGGTTGACCGTGGAAGTTACCAAACGGTGGCTTTTACTTTTAATTATGATAAAGAAGTGGGTTACTTGGATTTAATTAATATTGCTACGCTGACGGAGGAAGAAAAAGCTCATATAAAGAAAGTCCCAAGAGGTAGTTCGGCTGGTGAGGACGATATTGTTATCCAAACAATTTCCGGAATTATTAGAAAGCCCACAAAAAGTATTGCGGTGGAGTTAACAAAAGTGGCGGGTCGATCTTATTTAAGTGTTACGGCGTATCCGGGAACCCTGTCGCCCGATTTTCCAAGTTTGGGACAAAATACGGAAGAGCGTGAATATTGCAAAGAATTTTGGGACGACCGTGTGTTTATAGTATGAGTAACGTTGAATTGGTTTTAAAGCTTAACGGTTAACCTAGCCTACGCTAAACCTCTCCCCATCCAGCCATGACGGTAAATTCTATTCAAACTAGAGTCAAGCCCCTTGATATTTATTGCAAGTATTGTAAAAAGGATAAACTGGGGAGGGTGAACCGGCAGGGTTGCCGGCATAACTTAAGAGATTATTGGCTCCGAAAGGAGTGGGGCTCGGGACCCCCGCCCTCCGCCAGTGAAAGTTCAAAGTTAATTGATTTGACAAATTAGTACTTATTTGCTAATCTTCCGTCATAATCTCTTAAGTTACGCTCCTTAAAGGAGTCACCAAAAAGGAAATCCGCAAGGGTTTCTTTTTTTGTGCTTTGGTACCGTTGTTGATGTGACTAAATAGGGATTTTTTGGTACATTAAGCCGTATGGAAGACTTACACGAGCGCCTAAGCATCCTTAGAAAAAAATTAAATATAGAATCAAAAAAGGATGAAATTTCCAGTCTAAAAGATAAAATGCAAGACGATTCCGTTTGGCAAAACTGGGAAGAAGGTAAAAAAATTGCCAAAGAACTTTCTGATTTGCAAAAAGATGTGGAGGATTTTGAAATGCTGGAGTTGGTATCGGAGGATAACAATCCAGAAGAATTTGAACAAGCTTTGTGGGAAGTGGAAAAGAGAACTTATTTAAGCGCACCACACGATAGGAGTGCTGCGATCTTATCTATTCATGCCGGGCAGGGCGGAACGGAGGCCATGGATTGGACGGAAATGCTTTATAGGATGTACACGCGCTTTTGCGACCGTAAGACTTGGAAGCACGAGGTTTTGTCTATGACGCCGGGAGATGAGGCGGG